>CAZVPA010000126.1:0-6948 GCA_964628995.1 uncultured Nitrososphaerota archaeon
AATAGGTATATGTTTCTAATTCTTATGGCCACATACCAGAACCCGATTGATACATAGAAATTCTGTCTCCTACCCATAGCCGACAAGAGGATATTGAATATTGCTAAGACACGGTAGGTCTGAAATGTAGTAAATATATCAAGAGCAAAAAGGAATGCTAGAGTCAGTAGGAGTACTGATGACTGATCAATATAGGGCATCGTGAGAATCTCCATGAAGAAGATGATGGATATGAGCAGTAAAGACTTATTGAAGAATCTTCCCGCGATCCTCCTAGCAAAACTACTAGGCCTCTTTTCCTTAACACATATGGCGAGAAACATTACCTTACAGACAAATAGTAGCGATATGGAAAAAATTGCATAAATTTTCTCCAGATTATTCCCCCATAACAGTCACGATTATTCTCCTATCCCTAGGCCTAGTGTCCAGCTCGAGGAATACTACCTGTTGCCATGTCCCAAGAATAAGATCTCCGTCTACCAGCGGTATTGTTAGTGATGGCCCTATAATGCTCGCCTTGACATGGGATCGTCCATTATCATCACCCCACCTCTCATGATGATAATAATATATATCAGCTGGTGCTATTCTCGATAATGCCTCCGTCAAATCTCTCTTCAGGCCCGGCTCATACTCCATCGTCGTTATGGCCCCGGTTGATCCGGGAATAAATACATTGACTAAGCCGTTCTTTATTCCGGACTTAGACACAGCCTCACGAACGATACTGGTTAGGTCAACAATATCATTTTCTCCCTTCGTCCTTATCCTAATGGTATGTGTGAAGAACCTCATACTCATCACCTACAACCATACTATATAGATGTTTGGCGCTTTATAATAACACATTAACTAGAGAACAAGAATGAACCTCCTGAGAAGCAACCCTTAGTGGCATTAGATATTCATAGGTATCTCGGATCAATCCGTTTTATCCCCCTTATCCTGTCATATACAGAGTCTGTTGATATTATCGTATTGTCTGGACACTTAGGACTAAGAGCATGGGCCGCATATATAGCATCAAAGAATGACGATATATTATACATCTGCATCAGAGATACAGCCAATATGTATGTTTCTGGCTCTGCAACCAAAAATTCGACATTCTTTAGTGCTCTTATTTTTGCTAGGTTTCGCTGTATAACATCCAAAGTTGTGAATTCCGACATGACATAATATAGTTCATGGAATACCTCTGATGGTATCTGAACAGTCCCATATCTTCCAGTTTTAATATCTCTGATGATTCTTTCAGCCACTGGCTTAAGCCAATCCTTCTTCTTTATGTATGCGATAAGAATGTCACTCTCTATCAGCATTTTTAGACCTCTTCGTCCTCCTTGACAGGCGTTGTAGTGCCTCCATTCTTGCTCTGTACTCGGCGATTTTTTTCAGAGTTTCCCTTTCCATATCCATATCTATCTCAACGATTCTGCTTGGCACTGGGACAAGAAGATACGAGGACCCCATCGGTATCAGTATCACCTCACTGCTATCTAACTTGACATCTTTAGGAAGGTAAATCCTTCTTCTACTATCCACCTTAAGTATCATACTAAGCACCTTTCCCAAGATATTTATATCTTTGGGATAAAATAAAAATTTTTCCATAATTCACACAGATGTGGGCTTAATCATAGTGTAATAATTTTCCAATAAACCAAAAGAAGATAGTGAGTTAAGTTTTTTTGGTATAAATAGTATCGTTGTCTGATGTGTTTTTATCGTAGAGACTATGATTATGCTTCTGTAAAACGTAATTTTATAAAAGTGGTTTCGATTTTTCTTTGCGGTATTGGGTGGTACTTTGGTGTCCAAGAAAAAGTTGCCTTCTGCGTCGATAAGGATTATGGGGGACAAAACACTGGTGGAGAAGGTAGTTTCGATAATAATTAGGGCCTTAGAGGAGCATGGCATGGATTTTACTGCCCCTCGGTCATACCCAATGTATAAGGACAAGAAGAAACGCAAGGAGCTTGACCCAACCAGAAGTAGGATCTACATTAACGTATATGGGGCCGTGGAGGAGGAACAATAGACTTATCCCAGAATCCACATCCTTATCTTTAAAATTGTATTATTGTATTTTATGCTTGAGAGTATGTGTCCTAGTGGTGTCTGGTATGTCTGGAGAGGGTGATATCGACGAGATATTATTCGAGTTTGAGATATATATCCGTAGCATTCTTGGTGATAGGCTACCACCAAGCATCGTTAGGGACATAGTGATGAAGTTCCAGAAGACGGGAGAAAAAATCAAGAACATAATTGGTGAGCTCAGGACAAACTTTGAGTATTATGCCAAGGAGAGCAGTTCACTGAGGGCCGAGCTTGAGAAGGCGAACAAGGAGAAGGAGGAGCTACAGAAACAGGTGGAGGATCTAAAAAGCCAACTAGAGATTGTTATTGGGGCCAAGGAGGAATTGGAGAAGAAGCTTGAGAGTGTGGAGAAGGAAAAGGAGTCCCTAACAGAAAAAGTAGAGGAGCTGGAGGAAAAACTTGACGAGCTAAGGAAAAAATATGAGGAGGTATGCTTTGAGCTTGAGGGTTTTAAAGGGGAAAACGAGAGACTTAACGAGGAAATAAAAGCACTAAGAGAAAAACTTGAGGATCTATCAAGCAAGAAAGACACCCTAGAGAAGAGAGTGGAAACCTATGAGTCCGATCTAAGATGGGCCGCAAATAGACTTAAGGATGAGGTGTCGGACGATCTAGCAAAGATAAGGGAGAACATTAGGGCCGTTATGTCCGAGCTTAAAACACTAATACGTTCCAGTGCTAGGGCAAAACTAATGAAGATAGAGGCTCTAGTAAACCAGATGTATGCGAGGCTACGCTCGAAGGACTTTGGGGCAGCCTTAGTAAGATTACTAAAGGAGAGAGCGGAGAGAACTTCATGAAGCCTCTCTCTTATGTTTAATACCCATGATACATATCAGGAATAGCGTAAGTATCACTATTGTCGCAACCATAAGCCATATATTTACCATGATTCTTTTAGGAGTCTTTTCGGTAGTACTGTAGTATATTGTTATTATGACTACACATTCAGCAGAACTATTAATGAGGTCTACTACTCTAATCTTGACAACATATGTTCCGTCCCCCTCAAATGTTAACGAGAAGTTTTCTCTTTTGCCATCAAAGGCAAGTTCTAGTGTTCCATTAATATATACATACGTACTCTCAATAGGTGCAGTATTTTCTATATCTAAACTAAAGTTTACTGTGGTTTTTGTGATGATGGATTTGTTTTCTGGTTCCAACAAGTATATTGTTGGTGGCCTATAGTTTATATTCTCCTCGAG
This sequence comes from uncultured Nitrososphaerota archaeon, assembly GCA_964628995.1. GTDB lineage: Archaea > Asgardarchaeota > Njordarchaeia > Njordarchaeales > Panguiarchaeaceae > Panguiarchaeum. The sequence goes on from CAZVPA010000126.1 coordinate 3,315, forward strand.
GGGGAGGCCAATAGTATCATCGTCAAAATAATAATAGTATTGCTTCACGAGTTGTTCATTGCTCAGAATATCTATCCTAATATTATATATTCCTCGTGACCTTGGGAACAGATCTATGGAGACTATATCGCTGGTCGTAGAACCATTCACCTCTATATCCCTAACCTCCCCCAGTAGGGTTTCCGTAGAGCCATTAGAGCCATATACCTCAATATCAACGAGCACTGGAATCGAAGAATCCAGATCGACATATATTCTGAGATCAGAGTCCATATATCCATCTGTGTCACTATCAGCTCCATCAAACCATGCATCATAGAGCCATAGTTCTGGATCTAGACCACCTATTTTTTTGGCGAACTCGTCCCATTGATGATGTATCGATAATTCTATATTATCGTATAGGGTATCGTAGCTTCTTTGTGGAAAGTATGCGGATACACCGTAGGCATTTGGATGGAGCCCTAAGTTCCTGCTATATATAATCGTCCTGTTTAAGGACTCAACAGTGGTTCCTATAAGTGCTCTCAGAGTCTTGTTAGAGACTGTGGCGTTTAGGTTTATCAGGAAATGTGTGAGATCCCGAAGCCAAGGGAACGAGAACTCCTCAGATGTGCTCAGAGCAGAGATTATGTCGTTCTTAAAGTAATCATAATTCCTTAGGAGATATCCTGTTAATCTATTCAGTTTGGGTATCGCGTCACTATAGAAGCTTGTCGTATTGATTACTGAGAGGGTCTCGTTGCGTGGTGATCCTGTATCGTAGAAGCCCATATATTCGTCCACAATTGTTCGTGCGAGTTCCTCTGGGGTCATCATAGGATTTGAAATGAGCTTTGATAGGATGTTGTCGTATGGCCATCCATCGCTCTCCTCGTATTCTTGGGAGAACACGATAAGATTAACGTACTCTCTACAGCCATAGACCATATCTATTATTCCAGATAGGCATGCATCTATACCCAATAGGTCTATCCTGACACCCAGATCATTATGTATGCGGTCCAATGCATGCCTTAGTTCCGAGATCTCTAACCTATCATTATTATCAAAATCGAAGCATATCCCATGGTAAGCATAACCGTGATCCCAGAGTATCAATGCATAATGCTCTGCTGGGTAGTTGCTTATGGAGTAATTTAAGAATTCTATTAGCGTTTCTGCCTCCCCCATGTTTCTTTCACCCAAAGTTTTGTCTGCGTTTTCTGGGTTTGGGGGCTCTGATTTCTCGATATGGTATATCCTTGTGTCCGTCCAATCACCATAACTATCATTATCCATAGGATCGCCTTTACCATCCCATCTATCGAAGAGGACTAATATTGACACATTGTCATCAGATCCGACACTACTTATCTCCATAAAATCGTCTAGGGCATAAGTCTCTAGGTCATTGTCCCCATCAAGATATATCATTAGTGTCCAGTAGTAGTTCTGTCGAATATAAGTACTACCCTTAGAGCTTTTTTCTTGTGGTGGGTGTAGCGTAATATTTGGTGGCACGGCGGCCAATATGATTAGGATGATGATATATACACCACGCATCTTCAGACCCCGTATCATGATACATGATCTAGTATTATAAGTATAATTTAAAGAATAGTCTAATGGTGGTGTCTCATGATGAGGAAGCTCATGTGTGTATTGCTTATATTGCTACTATCTATAAGTGTTGTCATGGCCAACTCTAGGGAGTATGGTGCTCCAGTAAGCAAGGGCTTCGAGAGGACATACAAGGTAACAAAAGCCATGGACGCTAAGTTCTACAATCATACAATCAAGAAGGGAGATACAGTAAAAGTACATGTAGGAGACATAAAAGAGAACACTATTGGTGGCGATAAGTACTCCATTGTGATCGGAGATATCTACATAAACAACGAAAAAATCATCGAAACCCACAACCTAACATACCCATCAGCAATATTCTTCATATATCCAGACATGGAATGGATAAATGACCACCTAAAACCAGCGATTGAGGCTATTGGAGGATCCATAAAAATATCAGATGATGGCGAGTATGTGGAGGTAACATACAGTACTGAGGTAGACATATATGTATTTACTAGGACATACATATGGAAGAACGGGATACTTGAATATCTACACGAACTGGTGGAGGTTGGTGGGGAGAAAATATCGGAGCTGGAGTTCGGGAAGAAGGAGATACCCATAGCCCTAATAGTAATACCCCTAGTAATCATAGGCATAGTGGTGGTATTCGTTATATGGAAGAAGATATTGGCAAAGTAGGGAACCTAGAGCTCTCCTCCACGCACATACCTAGAATATATCCGCCTCAGGATATACACGAGGAAGGGGGATAGTTTTCCCTTTACTTCCTCAAATATTCTTTTTGCAGCAGTAAACCCTCTATCTTCTCCGCTCATAACATAGTAGCGTAATGCGTGCATACTCGCGAGAAACCTCGCTATTGGCATATCCTCTGCTAGGTTCGCAAGCCTCTCAAATTGGTATGCGACCTTAATCAATAGGTCATTACGTATTGTTTCTATCTCTATCATCGACGCTGTATTGCCTATGGCATCCAGCACCGACATGTAGTACTGTACATAATAGTGGTTCTGATTTTTCCATAGCCCAGACATCCTTAGATCTATTACCCGCTCAAGTATCCTTGGAATGTCCTCAAGTGTAGAGTTCTTCTCCAGCAACATTCTCGTTAGTACCGACAAGAGACCAGTAATTGCCGTGTAGTAAACCCCTAGGGGAATTCTTCTCTTCTCGGCGAGATTAGAAATTTCCCTTATTGTCTCGACGAGCCTATCTATCTTCTTTGAGGCTATCTGTACCCTGTCCTCATCTTCGGCACCCTCGAATATTGGTCTCATAAGTACATTGTAGATAATGAAATAGTTCTGGGCCCTATGGGTTGATAATATCCTCTCGGACCTTGAAAGTATCTCCTTCTGATATTTCTCTATATACTCCAAAAAGTGGTGTAGGAGCCTGAATCCATCCTCAATCTTCATATTTGGTGTCAGAATCCCCCACGCAAGCGTTATCAAGAATACATGGAAATAGTGGAACTTGCTTGGGGAGTCCATCTCTAGTGATTTCTCAAATAGTGATCGCGCATCACTAAACGCATAGAGCCAGTCCTCAACACTCTTCGGTGGGTGATATATTATGTGTAGCACGGCACGCTGTTCCTTCGCCATACTCACTAGAAAGTCTGATTTTCCAGAGTACTCCTTTATTATTGATTCTAGGAATGGTATCCATGGTATCGGAGTAAATACTATATCGTAGATGACCCTCCATAGGGGCTCGCGCTCTCGTCTTTCTTTTATGATGTCCTGATTCTTGGCAAAGACATCAAAGGGGGTTTTCTTTGGGGCTATGTGGAGGAATGAGTCCAGCTGGGCTTGGAGTGCTTCCCTCGCGACAACATCATCAATATTATCTATAGCCCACTTTATCTCGCTGAGCTGTGGAGCTCTTACTTGGGGGCCATACATATTAAGGATCAGCCCCGCTTTTGCGAAAAGTATTTTTCCAAATTCGCCATGTTCTCCCCCGATGATCTGGCGGGCCTTCTCTACGACGTCTTCCAAGCGTCCATCAAGAAAATCTTGGATTATCTCGTTGATATCTATCTCCTTCTTAG
>CAZVPA010000127.1:0-6670 GCA_964628995.1 uncultured Nitrososphaerota archaeon
GGCTAATCAACTGTACATACTACATGGCATCTCCCTGATGGGATCAAAAGTTTATTAGGAAGGAGATATTCTGATCTCCCAAGGTTGTTTTTGATGCATCATGCTGGTATTTTTAATGAAATTTTTTGTTCTTCTCGGTGTTGGGGCATGTTGTCGAGAATCCCCATCCTAATAGAGAAGATCCCCAAGAAGGATATAGATAGGGAAATCCTGAGGGTAGCAATCATAGCTGAACTTGACGCCATAAATCTCTATGAACAGCTAGCAGCCATGACGGATGACGAAAAAATAAGGAGAGTCCTCCTAGATGTGGCAAGGGAGGAAAAGACACATGTTGGGGAATTCCTAGAGATGCTGCTACGCCTAGATGAGGAACAGAAAGAAGAACTAGAGCACGGGAGAGAAGAAATTGAGGAACTACTTGAGGAATAGGATAAACGATCTAGCGCCCACAGAGACCTTCACCTTATCCTGATCATGGTAGAGTTTACTATTTTTTCTTTAAAGAACACCATCTCAAGACCACTTGCTTATTTATCCTCACCGATCTTTCCACAACAAACCAAGCCATGTCAAGGATATGATGCCGAAAGCCAGCGAAGAAAACACAGAATCAATATCACCAAATAAGCAACGATAATGATAAAGAAGCACCAATAATATACAATTAAAGCTAATCAATAAAAAGAAGCAATAGTATATCTATATATTAGGGAACTATTAGAATGCTGATTAGAATGTTCGCATATGTATTTTCGATATCATTAGAAACGATTCCCTGGATAGACATATTCTGGGGCTTCTTCCTCATCGGAATTTTCTTGACAATAAAGGCCTTAATATCGGCCCTTTCGGTCGACGTTGACCACGACGTTGACCATGATTTGGATCATGATGTGGATCACGACTTTGAGCATGACGTTGACCATGACTTTGACCACGACGTTGACCATGATTTAGATCATGGCGTAGGCGTTGGTCATGATATTTCTGTAGGACATACCGATAATGTTCTTGTAATATCTAGAGGTGCACCACTAATGATGCTTGTTGGTAGTTTCTTTTTGGTATATGGAGGCCTTGGAGTTATGTTATTTAGTGAGCCTGGTGGCGTTTTTGAAAAGCTCCTGGGTATGTCCTTCATAGTTGTATTTGTGATATGGCTCATAAACTTTATATGGTCAAAAATATTTACTATTGAAACATATGTGTTGCCGAGGCGGAGGGTTCTTATTGGTCTTGTTGCGGAGGTAGTATATACAGTTGATAAGGATGGGGGTGTAATAAGGGTAGATGTGGGTATGCCGAAGACATTGCGTTTTTCTGCATACCCTAAAAATCTAGACAGGGTATATCCTCCTGGCACGAAGGTCAGGATAGTTGGATGGAGAAAGAGTTTTGCTATCGTTGAGGGCGTGTGATTGTGTTGCTTTTTAAATATTGATGTTTATTTATATTAATGGTGATCATATGGTCATAGGGCCAGGCATGATAGCTTGGCTTGTTTTCCTAGGTTTTCTTCTCTTCATAATAATCTTTTCGTATTGGCGCAGCCGATATAGGATTTTTGAGACCAATGTCTACGTAATACATTTCCGGAGGGGAAGGGTCAAGCGTGCTGGGCTTGGTGGTAGCTATTTTCTGGCCCCAATATTTGATAGGCTTGTTACCATCCCCACCACTGCACAAAAGGTCGATATTACTGCTGAGCGTGTCATAAGTAGGGAGAATCAGGAGGTTGTCATAAGTGGTTTTGTTGTTTGGAGTGTTGCTGATCCTGCGAGAGTTTTCAGTAATGTTAGGTGGGAACAAATAAATACGTTGATAAGGGACATATGTGAATCCGTTATTAGGACTACGGCAGCGAATATGCCGTTGATAGATATCTTGAGGGAGAGAGAGAAAATAATTAAAGCAATAACCATGGAGTTGGAGAAAATAGTTGGTGATTGGGGTATAAAGATAATAACGGTGGAGATAAAGGAGGTGGACGTTGTAAACAAGGAGCTCTTCAGGAACCTTCAGGCAGAAATGTTCTGGAATGAATGGAGAAAAGCTCAGGAACTGAGAATACAGAGCGAGATGAGGGCTGGTGTTCTGGAGCAGGAAAAAGAGCTAAAGGTCGGATTACAAGAAAGGGAGAAAATGAGGCAACTCAGGGAGAAGGAGATAGTGATAGCAAGACTGGTAGCAGAGCGTGAGAAAACTAGGCGAATAATCGAGGCTGAGGCTGAGAGCAAATCAAGAATTCTTAGGGCTCAGGGTGATGCAGAGTCGGAATATTTGAAGCTTGCGAAGAGGGCTGAGGGTCTGAGGAGTCTTGCGGAAGCCATCGATGAGAGGATAATAAGATATGAGCTGGTGAACAGGTTACCAGAGGTAATGAATGCCTTCAAGGGGGCCTTCGAACGTGCCGTGTTTATTGGCTCATCTGGGGGGCTAGGGGACCTTCTTAGCGGTATTGTTGGGGCCGTTGTCTCATTAACTGAGGCTCTGGGGAAGGAGAGAGTTGAGGAATTACGGAGGAAACTCCTGGGTATTGGTGGTGAGGAAAAGAAGACTAAGAAGGAATAGCCATATGTGCTTGGTGAGTAATGTTTGAGTAGGGAAATAGTTGATGCATTAAAAATAATAGATGAGCGCCATAAGCTTTCCATCAGCTGGTTGGCGGAGTTCCAAGAGACTCACGAAGGCCAAGCCCCCATAGGCCTCATAATCAGATGTATTGATTCACGGCTATACAGAATAATGAATACCGATAGTATCAGTAGGGTTCTTGGAAAAGTTCTGGAATACAAGACCATGGGGAATACGATAGACCCAAAAAACATAAAGGACAGAGCAGTCATAACATATTTTCTTAAGAATCTTGATGCTAGCCTAGAGAAGCATGGTGTGGGAAGGGGATTCATCATCGTTGAGGGCCATAGTGACTGTGGTGCTGTGAGACTCATACATGAGACCCCTCCGGTTCTTTTAACCGAACCTATGACAAGTGTGTTGAAGCCCATATATGTCGCGACAAAATATGTTTTTGATGTTTTTAAGGAAGACCCAAACCGTATAATGAGTGTCGTTGAGGGTATTGTTAGTGAATCGGCATTAGCCGTGAAAACAGATATCAGGAAGAAGTTTCACCCAGAGATTTTCTATGATAAGAATGTTGTGCGTATCCTACGTAAACAGATAAATCCTGCGCGTGCATCAATGGCTCTTCATTTCTATCTGTGTATTATTAACGCGATGATTCAGGTGTTCAATATGCTTATGTTGGATATGGTAAAACGCTACACTATTGATGGAAAAATTGATTTCCTAGTTTCTCTCTACGACATTTTCTCGGCGAGGACATTCTACTTTGTTGTGGATGGTCAGGCAATAATTAGTGAGCTCGGCCACCTACTGAGAGAACCACTACAACTATCCGGTATAGACATAGCGGAGTACTTCAGGGTGATATAGTTGAAGGCCCTAAACGAGTATATCCCAGACATAGTAACACTCATAGGGGATTTCCTACAGCTCCTAGGGGACACAGTAACACTAATACTGACAGCACTATCGGACATCCTTAAGAAACGCTCCCTAGAGAACTACATACCATTCTCAATAATGATTACTGTTTCTGGGAATGCGATGCAGGCTCTTGGTGCCATGCTTGCTGGAATACGTGAAGGCAGGTTTCAGGACACACACATATTACCGATAATCGGAAATATACTGCAGGTGATAGGAGGGATTATTGAATCCATGGAAAGCACGGCGTAGGTATGTATTGTGGTGATTCATGGAGAAGTATAATGTGCTCCCCGACGAAAGATCGGCATTCAAGATATACAACATGGCTATTACTGGTTTCTCCATAATCTTCTTCGTGATAGCGACAAGCTATAGGGGGGATAAGCTTCTTCTAGGGGTGCCATATACACACCTATTATGTGGGGTCTACTCAACAATAATATTCCTGAATCTATCATACATAAGCGATAGGATCTATAGGGGTGATATACTGACACTACTGGTGGATCCATCAAGAATCAGGAAAGTCTTTGGGCTTGGAATAATGCTCATAATCATATATACACTCTATGTAGCACTACGTGACTTTACCCATGCCTGGGCAGTACCAGAAGACCTACTATTGCTCTACAGTATACTGTTTGATATATATGTAATATACATCCTAATAAATGTCTCCCTGATTTTTGGTAGTATAATACATGGAATATACCTACTATACCTGATAGCGAAGCTTTATGAATACGCAAGCAAGCTCCCACTAGAGATAACAACCCAGGAAGTCCTACTATCCATCGGGATAATGCTATATGTTGTATGTACGATATATGCGATCATAGTACCATACAGGAAGATGGGGGAATATAATGATGTACTCACACGATACCTAGCCACAGAACAGAAAGTGAGTAGGGATCTACTCGCCTCGATTACTGGAAAAGACATAACCCCACGGGATCTGGTCTATTTCTCGATAGCAACATCAACAATCACGATATACGTCGAACTCATCGATAGGGAAACATTTAGGGTCAGGAAGATAGAGCTGGGCCACAGGAACATCAATTTTGACCACACAATAGTGCTTAATCCAGAAAGATACATGATCGTGGACATATCCATATATCCATAGGTGTTTATTAAATGTTTCTATAATAAATTCACTTAGGGGATTATACCACAATACTAAAAAGATCCTCTGGTGAAGAGCATGGGGACTAAAAAAGAAGTTTTAGAATCCCTCAAAGAACTAGTGAATAGAACTATAAATCTTTCTCAATCGGGATGTGATGTTTTCGAATGGTACATCATTAAGTATGCACTAGCAGTTCTCGAAATTCTAGAGGAGAATGTTCCACTTTCTAAGTATAAAGGTATAGACGTATTAACACTTGGTGAGAAAATCTTTATAATAATTCCGGAGTTTCACAAAGTGGATGAAATTTTGAATCTATACAACAAAATCATTAAGAACATTGTTGAAGAATTTGGAGAGGCATCATTCATGATTGAGAGTAAGGAGTTTATCTTTACTAAGCTAAGCAGGTTAAGGGGCCTAGAAGAACTCATAGGATCTGACAGACTTAAGGTCGTGGATATATCGCCCTACCTATATGGTGATGATAGTGGGGGATTCATAGAAACACTAAAAAGTCTAAGAAATAACACCATAATCATTAAGGTTGGTGCCGCTCACCTCCCTCAGATATATGATTTCCTAGAGGAATACAAAACAGGGAGACCATCTAAAAAATCTACAAAGCAACATGTTGAGTCAAAGCCCTCCAAATTACCTGGCGAAAAACAATCTACTGTTGAAACGGATAACCACTGTAGGATATGTGGAAAATCCATTCCACCAGGTCATGTCATATGTGAGGAATGTAAAACACTACTTACAGGCGAACATACAGAATAAGTATTCATGCTTGTTTAAATATTTTTTATAGTACTATATAGTGGTAAGGTATCTAAACAAAGCCCGCTTTTATAGGCTGATTATGGTGTCTCTGGACGCCTCCACAATATATCCCAAGAGGGTAGGGAACTATAGGATAATCCGCCTCATAGGGGCTGGAGGGGCATCATGGGTATACGAGGCGGAGAAGGAGGGGGAGAGGTACGCGGTGAAGATACCTAGGATAGACCTAGCAAGATCACTAACAAGGGAGGAAATAGAAGGGTTCCTCAGGGAGGCAGAGATATGGAGCATGCTGAAACACAAAAACATAGTTAGGGTATATGAGTATGGGACGAGGCCACTCCCATATATAGTCATGGAACTATGCGACCACAACCTAAGGAAACTCCTAGAGGAAGGACCAATACCAATAGGCAACGCGATCAAGATAGCACTACAGATAGCGGAAGCAATAGAATACGCAAACTACAGGGGAATAGTACATAGAGACATAAAACCAGAAAACATACTATTTAAGCAAGGAACACCAAAACTAAGCGACTTCGGAATAGCAACACTACTACTAAAAGCAACAACAACAAGAAGCAGGGGATTCGTAGGGACACCACTATATAGCGCACCAGAACAAATAGACGAAACCTACGGAGAAATAGACCAAAGAACAGACATATGGCAATTCGGATGCCTACTATACGAAATGATAGAGGGCGAGCCACCATTCTGGGCAGAAAACCCACTAAAACTAATAACACAGATCCTAACGAGGGAACCAGCAACCCCAAGAAACGCCCCAGAATGGCTAAGAAAAATAATAATGTGGTGCCTAAGAAAGAAGAAAGAGGAAAGACCAAGAGGGATATCAGTAGTAATAGAAGCACTAAGGAAAAAAGAAACAGCAATAACACCAGTAACCCCAGCACCAACAAGACCAGCACGCCCAATATCAGTAATAGAGGAAGCAAGAATGAAGGAAAACATGGTGAGAGAAGCACTAAGAAAACTCAAAATGACGACAGTTGAGGAGATATCAAGGGAGACAGGAATACTGGGAACAGAGGTCGCAATGATACTAAACAAAATAGGCTACGTGGAATCCACACTACCACCAATAATATACGACAAACAACACTACGAGGAAAAAATGAGACTACTGGGGGAGGAAATCAAAAAGAGAGTCATCAATATCGAGGCTTTCGCAAAAAAACATAAGATGTGCCCAGAGGACATAAT
>CAZVPA010000128.1:0-6396 GCA_964628995.1 uncultured Nitrososphaerota archaeon
TTTTCTTCTTGAAGAGGAAGAAGACAACAACGATGACAATTACTACTATGGCTACACCGACACCAACCCAGACCCACGGGAACTTCTGGAGCTTCATCTCTAATTCATTGGTTTTTCCTTCCTCCTCGTATTTTATGTGATAGTATGTTAGTATGTAGTCCTTAAATTCATAGCTTACTTCGTACTCCATGGATATATTGAGAAATGGGACCTCATACTTGTATGTGCCACTTACCTTAATATTTCCACCACTACCTTCAACGGTTAGACCAGCATCCTTACAAGGCTTTATGACATTATCCTCTATCCACTTATCATCCGTATATAGGTAAATCGATGGGAATACCGGAGTATAAATCCCGCCCATGTACTCTACATCACTTTCTACTTTTTCATCATTAAGGTATACATCCACCACGACAACATCATATTTGTCGCCACCATATTCCGATGTCTTTACATCAGTTACGACATATTTTATGATATCCCCTTCCTTAACTTCTTTATCATCAATCTTCGAGAATTCTCCAGTGGCTTTAAGAACCTTGTACTTTAGCTCATCTCCTTTCTTTAGAGGTGCCTTATATTCGGCAGCATAGACATTCAGTATGTTTACTGCTAGTAGAAGAAGGACGATGAACATTGGGGCGTATTTCAGCCTCATATGGATCCACCTCTGAGTCTATAGAAAGATAGATATATTCCACGGAAATACCATTTCACATATAATTTATATATCATCTACAATAAAATGCTTAGTACCACACTTAGGACATGTTTGCTAAACATCATGAAGAAAAATATGGATGCTTATTAATCTACCAGTTTATTCTTAGTATCTCCCCCTATAATTCCATGTTGAAAACAAAGATGCATAGAGGGCGATTAGAGGCCTATATGGTTTTTTATCGTATACCATAACAATCAAACAACTAGCTCTAGAACCGTAGTGCAAAGAATAGAATTAATATCATCGATGTGATGCCCCATGAGGCTGCTGCTAGGAGCCCCATTCCAGTAACCTCGCATTGTCCATCACTAGTTAGTATTGTAAGACCCCATATGGCGTTTATTGCCCCATGTAATGATATTGCTAGAAGAATACTATTTGTTTCAGAACCAGAAGTGTCGTGGGTATGCTGATTATTGAGAGGGTCAATGTGTATGCCATGATAACAGTCAGCTTGTTATAGTATTTCATGCCTAGATATATGTTAAAGTCAAGTAGGATTATTGCTGATGCATGCCATAGGGCCCAGATAATACCGATGATTAGTGCTGATCTTATGGCCCCAATGTACCCAAGCCTTTGTAGTAGGTATCCCCTCCATCCAATCTCCTCACCAAGACTAGCGAAAGCGTCTACTGTTATTGAGGCAATATATGAAAAAAGTAATAGGCCTCCAAGACCGCCTGGAGGATTAGCCTCTCTCAACTTGGAGAATCCATTTCTTACCAGTTTGAGTATTTTGGCGAGGAGATAGTATATCCCGAATGTAGCAAAAACCATTATTGGCGCTGATAAATACATTACTAGTACCCATCGGGAGAACTCCATGTATGCTAATATGGAGTCTATTGGGTTCCTATTCTCGGCCAGCATTGCGACCATGACGGCTAGTGTTACTGTCCACATACGGCAAACACCCCAAATGTACATGCCAACTATTCTTTTGTCTTTTGATGCCTCCGCCATTGAGACAAATCCAGATATTGGCCCTATCTTGATATATGCTATGAGGTCAACAAGTAACGCCAATAGGTAGCTTACCGCTATGAAGACAATAACCCCATACAGCATCATGACACCTATCTCAACTATGTTGTTTCACTTCTTGATACTTGTTTTCCTGGGCCAATATGGCCTAATAGCGAAAAGGATAAGTGCTGTGATTATTGCCAGAACAACTACCACATCAATTATTATTGGGATTGTTATCCCGGGAACATTATGGAGATATATTGTTATGTATACATATGTATATAGTAGTGGGATGATTATCAGGACTAGCTGTAGTATTGAGACCAACGATCTGTTGTATGCCTCGAACTCTTTGAGGGAGGGCATATCCTTGATGGAATATAGTACTGATGTCACCATGATCATACCACCGAGGGTTATGGATATAAAGGAGATTATGTACTCATCTCGACGCATGAAGAAATTTGGGTGCCCCCTAGCATCGAAATGCACTGCGAGGGTGTCAGGCATCTGAGATATGGTTACGGAAATTATAGCCAATAGAACAATCGTTATCACCCAGCCTAGAAGTATTCGTGATTTACTGACACTTATCGTTGGTAGCACTTCTACTGGATGCTCACCACCCATCTCCCGCCCAGTTTCGATCTCTATAATCCTCTTGGAGTATATACTCAAGGCACTGATAATGAGCATCGTGGATAGTATGGCGTATACCACTAGGTATATGCTCTGTATGAATAATGATAGGATTATGATGACCGTGAAGTTTATGGTCCCAAGTATACCTGAGAGAGTATTAATCCTACTCCATATTTTTTGTGACAAAAAGGCCGCAGGTATCCTGAAGCCCAAGTATGTGTTCGGTTTCAACTTGGAGGCCCTAAAGATACATATGAGCCCCGCAACAAGATCTATCAGACCTATGGAATACGCAACAAATAGATACATTTTATCCATAGACATCACCCCTCATATTACCCAAAGCCATAAAGATCGAGTCCACAAGTTTGAGAACCTCAACCAATGCAGTATCACCCTTCTTCGTTAGCCTATAGAATTTTCTGGGGACACCACCCTCAACAAGCCCCCAATAGGACTCAACCATATTCTTCTTTTCGAGGATATGAAGCAAGGTATAGATGGTGGATTCTGACGGAGAGAAAACCCCACCACTGAGGTCGATCATTAGTTTACGTATCCTATAGCCGTATATCGGGCCGAATCTCTTCACAATAAGGAGAATGGCCACAAGATAGAAGCCACTGAGCAAGGTATATCTAAGCCTCTTGACGACCTCAAAGACCATATGGACCCCCTAAATATATCATTACAATTCAACATTTTTAAATATATCGAAATTCGAGGTATATCGAGATTAGATATAACTGGTCTCGTTATATCCTACTAAGCCATAATACTCTTCTTACTGGTACTCCTGATGCTTGCCACATCGCGTATCTCCTCACTAGGGAATTATTGGTCTACTTTCTTAGTTCAGAATTGTATCCAAGAGGCTCTTAAGATTCTAGATAGGTTTGTTCCTCCATTAATCCATATTGCGGGTAGCTACTATTGTTTCTCTGATATCCACATCTATGTCGCCATTCTGGTAGTTGAGTGAGACTCTTGGTTTTTCTTCTTTTGTCTTTGCTTCGGAGACCCATATGGCCCCTATCCCCCCGAATGCTCCCCATGTTGGGTCTGATTGTATCCATACGTTCTTCATCACGTTTATCTCTACCCAAGCGTGGAGTTCTATGTCGTCAATATCCTTTATTACTAATCCGGAAACAACTCTTGCTGGTATGCCTGAGGCCCTTAACATGGCTACATATAGGTCTGCGAAGTCCGCACACTTGCCGAATCCATATTCTAGGGTCTTGAGTGCTCCTTGTCGTTCGAGTGTTAGTTTGTACCTTATGTTTGTGTATATGTACTTTAGGATATTGTATGCTGTTTCGCGTGGTGTTTCCCCTAGGAGTTTTCTCGTTGTTTCTTGGATCTTGGGGTGCTTTACCTGGTGGTACTTTGTCTCGGCCAGATACTCTCCATTTGGTATGGGGTTCCATTCTCCATTATATGTATGGGGTTTTGTTTGTATTGTTATTTGGTGTACTATCTTGATCTCTTCGCCCGCAGGGATCTTGTCTATCTCTATCTGGATCCATGGGTCTCCCTCCTCATCAGTCTTTCTCTTGAAGTCATAGTTCGCTTTTTCTTTGAGGATTTTTTGACGATAGTCACTGTGGAATGATATCATCTTTATCTTCACGTCTGTTGCCGTCTCCTTCGCCTTAACTATTACCTGTTTTTCTAGTGTTATTGTTGGGGGCTCTCCCCACTCTATGTGTAGTGCTCCTCCATCCCGATTCCTCTTATAGTATGTAAAGACAACTCTTGGTTTTTTCCTGAAGAGTATATAATCAACTCTATCCGTCGCAATAACCGCAAGGTTTAGTCCTCCGATTCTTCTATAGTTTACCTTTGGTGGTATCATTATTATGCGTGGCTGGCCCGACACCATACATAGGGGGTATATATGGATGAATTTTTCATCACTCCTTTCTCCCTTCTTCACCACATGTAGGTATCCCCATCGTGTCCCCATATAGCGGCACGTTACCCTTGTGATTGTATTGTGGGTGTTCCTCATTCTTCAGTCCACCCCTTGGTCTCGAAGTCTCTACCTATAGGCAACACCAACCCCTTTTCCTCCAGCATAGCGAGCGTCCTTAGAGATGTACCAGATACTCCCTGTTGCTGGGCGACCTCCACTAGGGCCCTCTGGGCATACCTAAGCATTATGGCATCGACAAGTCTGAATATGGAGGAATACTTATCCTTGGCCTGCCGCCACGCCAAGGGATCCTCCCTTATGTCGTATCCTATCGAAATTATTGTGTCCTTGATTATCTCCTCTATCTTTGGCTTATCCTCCCTATCAACAATCCCGAGCTCGACAAAATCCCCAAGTTCCGATAGGAATGTATCGAGACTCTTAATACATTCATGTGCATCAAGGATATTCTCCAGTGTCAGCCTTACACGCTCAATATCCTCCTCAACAACCTCAACTATACTGGGAGTAATATACCTGGAAAACCTCTTCATGAGCTCCAAGTTCCCTATGATATACCTAACAGCGACAGCTAGGCTCACTAGTGGCGAACCAATAATCCTGAGTCCCCCATCCCTATACTGGATAACTCTCACCCTAACAATACTGGCTTCCCCAGACTCCAGCCACCACCACTCAACCGAGATCCTCTTTATTTTACGCCTGATGCTCTCTAGGGCGGATATTGCCTCAAGAATACTGGGAATGCCTATCAAGGCACCCCACCAACAAAACACAAAAACCAACATAATATTCTGTTTTAAAACCACCACCTCTTCAACCCATGGAGTGATAGTCCTAATATCGCTGGTGCTCTCTTATGTATACAGTTTTGTATGATACAATGTTGTATGACGCATATCTGCTCAGTGAGAAAGCCTTAAGGGGCAATGGAGCTACTTAAAGGGGCTTTGGGATAGTTAAAGAAAAACTGGCGGCTTGCTAGAGTACCTAGGAAAAGAATCATATTGTCGTCTTTTTTATTCCTAAAAAGATATTTTTTAGATTGGCTGTATGGTGTCTTGGATGGATAAGAGGGAGAGAATCGGCCACATATATGAGATTCTCGTGAGGGAGAGAATCGGCCATATATACGAGGTTGGTGACGAGAGTGGCGGTAAGAGTAAAGATAAAAATTCGAAATAAAGCTACTGGAGACATCATCGAGACTAACGCTCTAGTAAATTCCGGATTTGAAGCAACAACCAGAAAGCTTCTAATACCTCATAAACTAGCCACAAAATTGAAGCTATGGCCCCCGAGGGAGATTGCAACAAAAAAATTTGGAACCGCGGGTGGTGAGATTGGAATGCCAGTAATCCCGGGGAGTATCGAAGTAAAACTCATCCTTGAGCGGGACATGCCATGGATAGTGTGCGATGCCGTCGTTTCATTTCTCGAGAAAGAAGTTCTAATAAGCGATAAACTTGGTGGGGCACTGGGCATAGTGATTGAAGACTTGGCGGAGGGTATATGGAGACACA
This sequence comes from uncultured Nitrososphaerota archaeon, assembly GCA_964628995.1. Lineage (GTDB taxonomy): Archaea > Asgardarchaeota > Njordarchaeia > Njordarchaeales > Panguiarchaeaceae > Panguiarchaeum. The sequence continues at coordinate 5,807 of CAZVPA010000128.1, forward strand.
AGGAAGACAGCTATGAAACAAAGCGCCAGACATACCCCCCACAATACTGGGAGTAGGTACTTCGGTCATGGAGTTTTTATAGATGGAGTATTAGTAATCAATAATGATGCATTGGGGTATATGATGACTACATCTATCCAGATAATGGATGAACGTTTGGGCAAAATTTTCGGCAGTCTCAGGAAAATCGACGTTTTATTATACTGAGTCTTCCAGGGGACTACATAATATTTTCCCGCTGTAGCATTAAAATTCTCGTCTGCTGTAGCTACCTGAATATTACGTTTTTGTGGTATCGCTATATGGTGGTCGCAAGATGTGTTTCACGTTCCCTTTTTAGGGTTCTTGTACAACAATAAACACTGGAGAGATCAGTAGACAAGATAGTGGCGAGAAGCAAGCCTAGAAGCCCTACGATGATGAACAAACAACAACACAACCACGACGAAAGCCACAGACACAAATAATGATATGCTAAATGGGGAAAACAACGGATCCCAACGATTACGAGGATCGGTACCATGTTTATATTCCTCAAGATTGGTTAGACCATCACCATCAGCATCTTGGGAAGCATCACCAGAATCCAA
>CAZVPA010000129.1:0-2408 GCA_964628995.1 uncultured Nitrososphaerota archaeon
AGCATATACTAGGTGTTCCTCATGTGAAATAGAGTTTACGAATACTCCATAGAGCTCGAATATTATTATTCCAGCTATGGCTTCTGCAGACAAGTTTTCTGGGAGCCATATCGTGATACTCTTATTGCACTCATTCCACACGACAAATGGGCTTCCACTCCTAAACAGTATTTTCCATTCCTGAACTACTCTACGGTAAAACTTTGATTTTTCCAGTATTCTAAGGACATCATTGCTTGGCTTTATATAGCCAAAACCGCTCATGGTTTTCCACGCAGAGCTATTATGACATGCCAAATACTCATGTAGAATTATGTATATTCAAAAGATCTCACTCCAAACACGGTCTCCATAATTCTATTCGATATATTGAATGAGGTCTCAGGCATTAGTGACCTTATATCGTCTAGGGGCCTTATTTTAGAGCCTCAAGTATCATGGTGGTTGTTTTGGGACTTCTTATTGTTTTTAGTTTCTCCATTATTCTTTGCTGTATTTTCCCTACGTCCCCTATTTTCCTATAGGCGTCTATGGCACGTACAATCTCTTCAGCTATTTCGGGTGTCATTTCTCTCGTCACTAGCTCCTCATTCTTCCCTATATCCTCTATGAGGAGGAGAATATATTTTAGGATATCCTCCTGAAGAGCCTCAATAACCTCCTCGGCTCTTACGTAGCTATCCTCCTTAATAGGCTCTATAGTACACCTCAAGATAAACATGTGCTTTAGTGTTTCAAATACCACCACCAAAGTTCTTTCTTTCTCATCAGCAGGCGAACTTTCGCCCCTAACAAGTTTCTCCGCAACGCTATATGAGACTGGGCCATAATAATATTCAACGATCTCAATGGCCCCCCTCAAAATGCTTTCAAAAGCGATCTCAAAAAGCCCCTCCAACACTTCTCCCCCAAACAACACACAAATAAACAAAAAATTCAATTTCATTATCCCTATTTATGATGATCATGCATATCACTAAAAAAGTTTATGCTAAAAATATTTTTATTAAAAAACATTTTGGCTTACTCACGTGAGAAAATTATTTCTATAAGCTTATCTTTGGGGTAAAACGAACACAATGTATAGATAAGTGAACTAAACCAGATCAGGCCACCCTATAGTGGTGGTCTGCGCGCGGTGGGGAGCAGATTGTTGATCTGGATGAGTATAATCTGGCTGGCCTCGTGGCTAGCAATATACTACTAATTCCTTACTATGGTTACCTTTTTTTGGATATCTTTATTAATAGTCCATGTAATAGTATGTATAATACAGCATGACACATTGGGGTGGTATCCCAGCTATGTGGCTGGATGAGCATACCAATATTTCTGTTAGGGTTAAGGACATCAGGATGAAGAGATTTCTGATAAGGGGGAGGGGAGTAGTTAGGATTTATAGGGGGGATACCCGCAAGTATAGTGGCCTGTATAGGTTCATGATAGTTAGTGAATCGGCCTCTCGCTCCCTTAGGGATAATGTTCTCGCAGTATATTACTATAGTATGGATACAAAGCTTGATGCGTATCGTAGTGGGTATGTGCCTTTCTCCCCCGGGATGATAGCTAGACATAATACTAGCGCCGCCACAATAATGCATGAGTATGCCCATCACGTGTACTATTATGGTGACTATGATGTGGTATCTAAGGCGGATCCATACTATCGCATACTTCGATCCAACCACAGAGTCAGGGAGAAACTCGCGCGCCTGCTTGGACCCTCAGGGAACTTCTATGTCAACTATATCATCAAGAATGGCGCATCAGAGTTCCTAGCAGTCATAACCGAACACTACTACAGGAAGGTCATGGTCGGAGGTAATCTCGCATGGAAGGAGGAACTCCTAGACATATTTAGGAGGCATATGGGGAGGGTTGCGAGGAAAATCGGGAGGTATCCGCTAAATAGGATAATATGTTATGTGTTCAAACAGTTCGGGAGGACACTATTCATTGTCATAGGATCCGAAAAATTCATAGAGAGGATCAGGAATATCCTAAGGGGGATATCGATGGTTATCAACAAAACATAGGCCCTGAGGATACCTTTTTTCTCGAGCAGAGGCCAACGGGATACGCCCAGTAGGCCAGATATGATTTTCAGAAAAGGGGGAAAATTGCTCGTTGTTTTTATAGCTTATAAGCATTGGTACAGCAAATAAAAGAAGCGACATGTGATAACAACCGACAAAAATTTTGTTTTCTTCCAGTCACTAGGCTCTTTTCCCGATTTTCTTGTGTACTAGAAATGGGAAAATTTATGATATTTTTGATAATTGATTCATTATCCTGAAAAGATAGCATTGCTACTCGAGAAACCATTGGAAAGGAGTTAGAGCTTCCACGGGGAAAGAATACTCATCCATGGCATACAATTTTGAATGATTAACTGCGAGGATATAGTG
>CAZVPA010000129.1:2418-6298 GCA_964628995.1 uncultured Nitrososphaerota archaeon
GAGGCCAACGGGATACGCCCAGTAGGCCAGATATGATTTTTCAGAAAGGGGGAAGAGCTGCTCGTTGTTTTATATTATGTCCTATTGTACTTCCGCTGGGCACTATGTTTTTTACCCCATAGGTGATGGTTTTGTCTTGTTTGTTGTTTATCCTATCGACGTGTATGAGTTTGATAGGAAGGTAGTGAGCCGCATTGAGGGTTTAGCTCTGAGGATTAAGGATGCATTGTCGAGATTTAGAGTTGAAAACGGGAGTAACTTCATTAAGTGTGGAAGCAAAATTGAGTCTTACCCAAGGGAGTTATTTGAGGAATTTTTCTTATAATTTTTGGTGTTGTCTATGAGTTTCAATGATATGCTTGATGAGATTCTGGCAAATTTGGAGACCTATAGGAGGTCTGAGGGGAACTTCCGTCTGGACCCCCACCTTCACAAGGTAGGCATGGCACTCATTGAGGGCCTCAGGGATAGAAATCCCCACAGAATTAGTGAGGCCCGCAACATGTTGAGAGAATTCATGGATGAATGGGAAAGAAAAGATCCAAAGGGGCGTGTTAGGCTCTTTAGGTCATTTCTAGTCTTCACCATATCCTTCATTTCTGTTGTTTCTAGGAGACGTATAAGAGAGATTGTTGAGGGTAGTGGGGTCTCTGAGAATGATGACATGTTGACTAGACTCGTCGACTTTACCGAGATGGTGTTGGATATGTTCCTTAGACTCTATGACAAGACAAAGAAACACATATAGACAACATGGAAACCAAAATTATATTTTCCTCCAGTTGCCGAACTCTCTTTTCCCAATTTTCTTGTGTACTGGAAATGGGAAAATTTATAATATTTTTCCCAATTATTATTCTTGGTAGGTGGTTTGATTGGGTGAAAAATTTATTGTAAAGATTGATGATCGTGGGAGGGTATTGATACCGAAAAAGGCGAGGCAAAAGCTCATGCTTGGGGAGGGAGACCGTTTAGTACTGGAGGTTGATGAGGGCGTCGCTATCCTTAGGCCCATACGTGGAGTGGTACGGGTGAAAGCCAGAGAGCTTAGGGAGGCATTTTTTGATGCCGGAGAGGCAACTTTTGGGGAGTAGATACGTTATAGATATAAATGTAGCCGCGATATACCTCGTAGAGAACCATCCAGGAAATAAATATGTAACCGATTTGCTGGACTACGCAATAGAGAACAAAATAAGGCTAATAATATTTGACTTCCTCCCATTCAGAGTGTTCTGGATATTAACAACGAAGTGGGGGATACCGAAGGTCGAGGCTGGGCGTGCTGTCCAGTCACTCATGACGATACCAACCCTAGACCTTAATTGTCTGGAAAAGGAGGACATTCTGTCTGCATTCAAACTGGCAAAAACACTACGACATGACATATATGATATTGTATATATAGTACTGGCCAAGAAGTCATCGGCAGACGGGATCATAACAACGGACACAGATTTTGAGGCGCTCTGTAGCAAAGTAAACCTCGAATATGTAAACCCAGTACCGAAACATGTACTTAAACAATTCGTGCAATATAAATGACCTAAAACATGAATTCTCACATAGATTGTGACCAGATAATTGCCATATAATTAATCACAATAAAGAACGGGGAAATAGTGTAAGGAGAAGATAAATAAGAGTCATCTATTGCTGTATTAGTCTAAAATTCCTGCCTTCCTAGCGTAATATTCGGCCTCTCCATACATACCCTTTTTCGCATATGCTATGGCGAGGTTCTCATAGGCCTTTCTTGATGCCACACGCTTTAATATGCTTATGGCCTTTTCGAAATGTGTGTTCTCCGATGTCGACTCCCACAATACTAGATATCCGACACCAAGCATGTTAAGTTCATCACGATTTAGATGGTGTGTCTCAAGCCTACCTAGTACGTCTCTAAGTTCATCTATCCTTGGAGAATATATAAGCTTTCTTAGCCTAGCCAGCAAGTACCTCTTCTCCAAATTTGTACCCCTAATTTTCGCCCATAAATCATCCACCAAAATATTGAGGCTTCTGGCTATGTCTATGATGGATCTCTTAGCTCCAGCATCAACCTCCCTTCTCAAAGCCCCAATGGCAGAATCCAGCAGGCCTCTCCTATAATATATGTTTGGGTTTGTTGGGGATTTCTCCCCCAGATCGGCTATGGATTCCCTCAAAACATCCGGATCGATACCCAGTCTTCCTGCCTCATCTATCACATTAATAAACCCGAATCTCTGGAGCTTATCAACACAGATATTTATTTTATCCCTCAAAAGTTCCCTAGGAGGAGCAATAGTCTTGGGGGCGCCAGTAACCCTTTCCAGTGCCTCCCTTCCAAAATTCAGGATGATACACTTCTTAAAGGACTCTCTCCTCAGGGGATCCTCAACACTATTCACAGTTTCGCGCCAAGCCCTCTCTGCGGCCTCTATAACGAGCTCCACTCGCCTATCCTTCTTATATAGAATATTCATCTTACTAATCTCTGGAGCCATGGGACCATTACTCTTGCCACGAAGAACATCAGCCCAGCTATCATGAGGAAGCCTAAAACTATACGTAGCCCCCTCCCTGGCAAGATATCGGGAGACATCCTCCATAACCGAGTCAACAATTATATCCTCAACACTAACTCTGCGCTTCAACCTACGCTCCTTAGCAACCATATAGATATAGTTATAGAGATCTTGATGCACAGAAAAACGGACAAAATCGGTCATACACAACAATGTTAGAAGAACCTCAAACCTCTCAGGCCTACCCCCAAGAAGCCTCCACAAAATATCATCAACATAATCAAGCATACCGCGAGGAATACTGCGCGCAAAATCGAGAGAAAGCCCCTCCCTCCTAATCTTGAGCTCCCTAATAACTTGCCAAACATAGACGGGAAGGCCCTGAGACTTCTTAACAACCTCATCAACAGCATCCCTATCAATAATCCTTACGGCCTCAACATCCAAGTACCTAAACAACATTTCACGAATCTTCTCTGGCGAAAGCGGAGAAATCCTTATAGGCTCAAAGCATTCATACAAATCAACACCAACAATACGACGAACAATAGAAATTTCCTCACTACGAGCGGTAGCAATAATATTCCCAACACGCCCCCGAACAATACTACGCAAAGCATCAGGATTCATCCTAGTAATATCATCATAAAACAAAACAATACCCCTATCAACATGTTCGCGGCCAACACTTACAGCACCCTCATTAATGAAGCCAATTCCAGTACGCTCCGAAATACTCTTCAAAACCATAAACATAAGAGCAGTCTTACCAGTGCCCGGAGGCCCCTCAATAAGCACATTCTTACCCATAGAAAGGAGTCTCGTTGCACGCTGTATAGCCTCGCGTCTAGTATCATCCAGCACAAAAACATCTGGAAGATATGAAGGAAGACGCAGAAGACCCTCATCACCAAGCAAATCAGATAGAGAGTGGACGACAGAATAATACACAACAATCACCGCAAATATAAAGCGAAATTTAAATATATAAAGAAGATATGACAAGACAAAAATGAAGGATCTTTATTAATGGTATATTTTGCCAAGAAATTTTATAAAAAGAACTGTGAAAACAAAGACTATCCACTGACGCAATCAATACTTAAGGTCAATGAAGCCTAGCTGGAGATCATTTTATTGGAACCATATTTTTAAACACTATAAGATATTGACTACCCATCTGGTAAAGACTTAAAGAACCAACTAAACGGAAGTACCAACATAGTCTTGCCTATGTTTTTCATGAAACAATACACCAGAAAAATTAGGTGTGTGGGGATACAGGATCATATCCTATATGGCCTCCTACTCAACCTCTTCACTTTTTCGATTCTTGCCACCCTCCTTAATCTAATTAACACAATAATCAC
>CAZVPA010000130.1:0-6290 GCA_964628995.1 uncultured Nitrososphaerota archaeon
AAGCAACATTAGTACTTATAATAGTGTTGTTAGTGTTTTTACCAAAATCTGCAAATTCTAATTCTCCTTCGTGGCGTAAGAGGGTTGAAGCCAACCTAGGGACAATTGAAACTGAAGGAGACTTCACCATACAAGGAGAAGAATGGAACATAAGTAGAGCGATAGAGTACATCGTATACCACCAAAGGGTTGACGGTGGTTTTGCCGAGCCAGGATATGTTTCCTTGCTGAATTATACCGCGATGAGCATTATTGTTCTTGGCTGGCTTGGTGAATTAGATAATATAGATCTTGACGATGCTATATCCTTTATAATGTTGTGTTATGATGATACACTTGGTGGCTTTGGGCCAGTAGCGTATCCGGAATATATTGACCTCCTTAGTACATGGTACGGAATAAAGGTTTTGAGCTATCTTGGAAGACTTGATTTGATAGATCCAGAGGCAGTAAAGAACTATGTGACGAACATTGAAACTACAACGCTCGTGGATATGGCACTATGTGTGGATATATTATGTATGCTTGGCTATGAAGACCTTATAGATGTTGAAGGATTGATGGATTACCTATTCACGGAACCACCAGATGGAGTAAACTATGGGGGTGTGGGGTTCCTAAACACACCTCGTGATTTACATCCAACAGTAATAAGTACTTGGGCTGGAATAAAGATACACTACCTTGTGGGACAATACCTATATGACAAGGCAAGGGTTGCCGACTTTATTGTTGCCGCACAAAATACGGATGGAGGCTTCAGATTGAGCGAATATGATAAAGGTCCATCAAGCATAGAATACACATATTTCGCAGTTTCAGCCCTAGCGATGTTGGGTTATCTGAATAAAGGAAATATGGGCTTTGCCGCATTGTATAGTGTGATAACAGCTAATAATGCGAGTAAACTGAGGGACGTACTATATGCATTACTCACACTAAGGGAATTAAGGAATGTGATGATACCGCTAGAGCTCACGATCGGACCACTTGAAGTTAGAGAGGGGGAAGAGATCAACTGCAATATGACTCTAGTAAATGTGTACGGAGAAGAAATAACTGGAGCAACGGCAACCGTATCCATTGATGAGAAAACAATAATCTTCTTCGAACAGAACGGAACATACCAAGCAAAAATCGATACGAGGGAAATGCCTAATGGGACATATACAATGAGAATTGAAGCTTCCAAGGAGCCATATATCCTGTTTAGGCACTCTGTAAATATTACTGTGTTTAGGCCACTATTTATCGATGAGATATATTACAACAAGACTGCCAGAACAGGGGAAAAGGTAAGGATATACATCCGTATTGTTGATGCTGAATGGAAGGGGGTAAGTGGGGCTCATGTTGAGGTATACTTGCAAGGAAAGAAGATGGTTCTGGAAGATGTTGGTGGTGGAGTATATGTTGGTGAAATAGTGGCATGGATGGGAGAAAAGAATGCAACAATGATTATCGTGGCGAAGAAAGAGGGGTATGCGGAACTTACAGAAAAGTTCTATATTGAGATTCTTCCACCAAAAATAGGTCCCTCACCAATGATTATTCCAAAGATTGTTGCATACGCAATAATGATATTCACGATACTGATAGTCGGCAGGGCTGCGATGGAGGACATATTAATATGCTATGGTCTCCTATTAGTGTTCATAGCTCTCGCGGAAATGGGGGGGTTACTGGTGGTAGCAACAGATATCGTGCTCCTGATAGTGTCATCCCTCGCAATATTTTCTGTTGGTATAAGGAGAAGAAAAAATGTCTTTGTGGCATTAGGGGTAATGATTATGCTTGTTGGGGTGCTTGGGGTACTGTTTGGACCAGCAACATATATGTTGGCAGCATCAATGTTTGTTACCGCAGCGATAGCAATAGTTGTTAGTCCAGGGGAGAGGGAGATCGTGATTAGAGACTTGATTAAAGGTATTGTCGGATGGTTCATGAGTCTAATAGCTTTCTCCTTGGGCTTTATGATGCTTGAAAACCCCTTCAGCACAGGTGGACTTGCACCACCAATGGGTATAGGGATTAGTCTTGCTGGTTACTTGGCTCTGCTGTGGTATTGTGTGTTTGTCTTTACGCCAATCATCACGGCATCAAAGTTTGCGTATATTATTGCGACTGGAATCAGAGCCAAGATAATAACGCTATACCAAAGGGTTGTTGGAGAGGAAATACCAGAGGAGAGAGTCGAAAGTATAGAAGAGACAGAGGAGATGGAAATATGAGGGGGCTAGTAATTATAGTGCTAGTGATAGTAATTATAATGCCCCCATATACGGTGAGGGGTTTAGATTTAGTATCGGAAGAAGGGGTATGTTATGGTTTCAGATATGATACTAGGAAACCAATAATACATGTATCAAATGCCGGAGTGTCGATCCATAAGATCCATAATAGACGAACCAACGAGCATATGTTACATACTATGGGTCTATCAATTGTGGATGTTTGGGTGGAGCCACAGAATCCAGAATATGATGACAAACCAATAGTATATGCGGAAGTTATGGGTGCAGAAGAGGTTAAGATAAACTATACCTATGGGGGACAATACTATGTAGTGGTGATGGATATAAATCCGGCAACAAACACATATTATCATGTGTTTCCAGAAAACAAGTATGGAACGACAATAGAGTTCAGGATACAGGCGTACAACTATACTTCAGGTAGCACGACATATAGTGGATGGTACACCATAACATATGGAGACTACACGCCCCCAACAATACACAATGCCTCTAAACCAGAGGATAGATTGGCAAAGGAGGAAGTAGTGTTCTGGGCTAATGTATCAGAACCAGTAAATGCGAGTGGGATATACTATGTGGCGGTATACATAGAGTATAGCACGGACAATAAGACATGGGGGGATCCAACAATATATTACCTATCAAAGAACGATAGTGTTTGGTACATGGAGACATACTTTGAGTATCATGGATACTACAGATACTTCTACCGTGTCTGCGACAATGCTGGAAACTATAGGGATATTCCAGAAGATGAGTATTGGTATCTCAGGATATTTCCAAGGCATGCAGAAATAATATGTAACAATATCACCATACACCACAGTGATACAAAAGATATAACGATAAGGCTAATGGATGTTAACAGCACAACACCAATATGTGATAAATATGTGGATGTCTACCTCAACATAACAACAGGAGAGATGTATCTTGGAACAATAATGACGAACACAACGGGGTATGCTACACTAACCCTGACCGCAGATCGTAATGTTGGAAAATACCACCTAGTATTCGTGTTTATGGATCCAAGTTATAGATACACAGAAAAAAAGGTAGCGCTCCAAATAGTCCCCGAGAATGTAGAGATAATTTTTGATTATGATACGAATACCTATGAACCAACCCTGTGGATATATGTTAGAGATGACGAGGGTGATGATGTCCCGTGGGGGTATATCAATATTACCTCTGGGAGTACATTATATCAGGGAGAATTTACGAAACTCCCTATTGTTGTGTCATTCGATGTATGGAGTGCAATAAGTAGAATCCAGAACGACACATGGTGGGTAATGCTTAACATAACATATTACGGCAACATAAACTATGAGGAAAAAACAGTTGAAGTGGAAATACCAGTAACAGCAACCATGATAAATATATCATATCCAGAGACCATTGTGCAGGGAGAAAAAATGTGTATAGATCTCTACCTGATGGATGAACAAGGAATACTTAATTACTCAGTACTAATAGACGGTAAAACTGTTTTTGCAAGGACGGTATCACAGGATAAAGTGGAGGAAGAAGTATGGTATGATGTAGGGATAGGAGCAAGTGTCGGGGAACATAAAATAATTATAGTTGTTTATGATGCTATTTTGGCTAAGGTAGAAAAACAATATACATTTATGGTTAAGGAGAATAGGATATTGTTAGAAGCATCTGTTGAGATTGATGAAGAAGTGAAAATTAATGGAACAGCAGGATATGAGACACCATACAGTCCAGAAAACATAGCAGTAAGTATTGTTGCACAGCAGGGAGAAAACATAAGGATATACCATGTAGAGGATAGAAAGATAAAGGGAAATATATTGTACTGGAGTATAAGGATAAAATTACATGGTGAGGCTGTGATAAAAATAATAGCCTCGGATCCATATGGTCACGAGGCATCCCAAACAATAACAGTAAATGCCGGAGGAATCAAGGATCCAATAATGATAGCACCAGCGATGGTCGCGATAGGCATCATAGCATATATGATCATAAGGAAGAAGAAATGGAGTAGAACAAATTAATTATGGTAATCTTCTCAATTTTTCCTTTCACCTAGAAGTCTATAGTAACATTATTATCTTTTTCTCCCGAAAATAATAATAAATGCCTAATTTTTACTAAAGGAGAAAAACATAATATTTGGGGATGAGATTTGGGTAGAAAACCGACAGGCCAGAAGCCATGGAAGGATATACTTAGGAGGGTGAATGTTTACAAAGAAACATGGCAGAAAATCAACGAGTTGAAGGTGAGATGGGGATTTAAGACCGTATATGATATGATGGTGATCATTGTTGATGTGGCGGAAGAGATAATCGATGAAGCAAGGGCAGTGTATCCAGGCATACCAGTAGGAGAGGCAGCAAAGAAATTTATGGAGGGGGGTATGGCGATACCAATAAGGCTTAGAGACATAATGGAGGCATACAACGCAGAACCACCAGCAGTACTGGATATGGGGACAGTATATATGTTCGTGTTGGACGAAAAATCAAGAATACTTGATATGCAGGGGAGAAATGCGAGAATTAGACCAAAAATAATCATAAAGGGTGATGAAAAAACAATATATGTTGTTGGAAAACAAAATCTAGAGGGAAAAACAATAATACTGGCGAGAGAGGATGAGGCTACTGGACTAATATTCGAGGGTGGGAAATACAAGAAATTATTTACTGGAAAACTAACAGTCCCGCTTACCAACAAGAAATAGTTCTGCCTTCCCGCAAGAAACACGATATAGAAAAACTTTTTCACCGATATAAATCATTATTGTTGTGTTCTCGACTAGGATCTTTGGGACAATGTAGACAGAAATATTATCTGAAACAAAACGGAACATATATGGAAGATCCTCAACACCCCCATTGCGGGTAATCCTGACATCCCCATTCCTTGGAACTACAACAAGAAAAATGTAATCGCCATCAAAAACACCAACATTCTCAAGTTTCTTCAGATCAATATCGATAGGAAAACTAACGAGGATCTGGAAGAGCTCAATAAGAAAATTTTTGTCAACAGAAAACCTATTAAGTAATCCTCTAATTCTAGTCATTATATCACCAAACATATAGTTTCACCAAGCTAATATCCTCTCAGTATTTCATAATATTTCAAAATCTTTTTTAGAAATATTTAATCTTTCATAGAAATATGCTGAATATATTTGTCTTTTCTCGAAATTCTACGATGAAAATGAATGAAAGTTCGATGGACGAAGTAACGTTTGTAGCTAAGATTAGGAAAGTTGGAGCTACTAGCTTAGGGATAACAATAAAAAAGGAGATCGTAGAGTTGCTAGATTTGAGACCAGGGATGCTGGTGGAGGTAACGATAAAAAAGTTACAAGCCCAAAAGAGAAAAAGATGATAGTACAACTGAGTGAACGTTAATCAGGCTCCATAATGCCTTGAGAATAATAAGATTAGAAAAATCAACTGGATTTACTGATCCATCCTAGACAGGATAAGGAGGAGCATATCTAGGGCCTCGAATACTCTTAGGAGTTTTTCTGTGACTTGTTTTGGTGCCTTCTCCACGATCGTCTCCATGATCTCCCCCATTTGTTCCCTGATATTAGCCCATATCTCCGCTATCCTTAATAGCCCCCTCCAAGCATCAATTGTTTTATCCTTCCCATCCGCTTTCCCCCTCCCCCTCCCAAGCGAGAGGACTATCCATCCATTCCCAGCACTTATCAGTAGCCTCTTCCCCTCCCTCGCAAGCCTACTCCTCGCAAGTATGAGACCCATCCCCCATACTATCGCCTGCCTACTGGTCTTCATCTTTGGGCTCACCCAAATCCTTATCTCTTTGAGCCTCCCATTAGAGAACATCCTGTATACCTTATCAGCCAGCTTTTGTGCCTCCTCAAGGATCCTGTCAGCGGCAACATCCACCACCCAATTCCAAATATCATCAAAATCAATAAACACTTCCACTCACCCATATAGTTGTTGCAGTAAGAAAATAAGGTAGCAACATAAAAAACAGCACACATAACCCTTATCGTGACGGGCT
>CAZVPA010000131.1:0-668 GCA_964628995.1 uncultured Nitrososphaerota archaeon
GCAGGATTCCTTTTTGAGGAGTATGGTAAAGCTGACGAGGCGTTCCTAGCGTTATTCCATAGACTTGAGATAAAACCCTTAAATAGAGAGCCCTCTATCCTACTAGCAAAAAAATTAATGGATAGTGCGGGGATCGGCTATACACAAGAGGCATCAGAAAAACTGGCTGAGCTTTCAGGGGGCATACCGAGGATTATAGGGCTTCTAGTTGGTCTCTTAGTTGGCTATGATAGAGCGACAAGCAATATTGTGGTAGAGAAGATAAAAGATGCACTGGTTAGGGGCGAATTTGATGAGTTTTTCGAATCATATATAAACTTTGTGGCGGATTTCTCAAAGTGGGACAAAACCACAATACTTAGAGTTCTAAGATGCGTAGCCGAAAAAAGAAGCCAAAGGAGATAAGTAACCTCACAAGACTAAAATACAATACAGTCCTCAACATACTGACAAGCCTAAGGAAGATGGGTGTCCTCACGAAGAAAAACGAAATAACATATCCCCTCCTAGCAGAGTGGCTCCTAGCAGGGAAACACCCACCAATGGGGAGAAGACGTATAGACTTACTAATGCAGGCACTAGGCATAGCTTTCGAATCATACATAAGGGAACTCCTGAGAGAAGTGAGACGAGAGGTCATAATAGAGGGCGAAGAACTATTCTTTGGA
>CAZVPA010000131.1:678-2506 GCA_964628995.1 uncultured Nitrososphaerota archaeon
CTTTGGAACAGCAAGCAAACTCACAATAAAACCCATAGACGACGTAAGAGTTGAAGGAAAAACAGATTTTGTCGCACATCAAGTAGACTGCACAAACATTGTGGGAGAAATAAAGTTGGGACTTATAACAAAACCAGACATAAAAAGATTAGTAGAAAGGGCAAGAAAATATCAAGATGCAAGGGTAATAGCCATAGCAAAAGAAGCAGATCCACTAGCAATAGCAGAAGCCGTGAGACAAGGCGTAATAATAATCAGCCATGAAGGAGTAAAGCAGCTCGCCAAAAAACTAGGAAAACCACCAATACTGTAGACTCCAAATCCCATAGGATCTCTCTAATAAAGAAGCTAGGCTTCCAGTCCAAAAAATCTGACACTTTAGCTTTATGAAACAGTATAAAACAAGCCTAAAAAGAAGGAAAACTTAAAAACAGTGTCATCTTTTCTATTCAAATTAATAAATGCCATACTTTTAGCGTAGATATATGTTTATTACTGATACTACATGTTGTGATGGCAGTTGCTATTTGGATAGAACTAAACAAGCACATAATGTCTATGGAGGATGTAGATGTTGTTATAGAATATCTGGGGAAGAATCCAGTAAGACCTTCTATCTATGCTATAGAGAAAAGTCTTACTGAGAGGTGGTCATCTTGGGCACGGAAGAAAATAGATATCTGACTCAAGCTGATGTTGGACTCAAACAAGGGAGATCTAGAAAAGTTTGAAGCAGCCCTATTGATAGGAAACATGGGGGAGCAGAGACTTGTTATGCTGATCATTTTTCAAATACCACTGCTTTATATAGTGTCAGAATCATTTTATTATTGGGTGAGAAAAATTATTAAGAGAGTAATCAAGTTTGATGGGTCAACTGAGAAGTTTAACAGAGAGAAAATCATTAGGAGTATTATGAGAGCGGGGGGCTCTAGAGATCTAGGCGAAGAAATTGTACGTGTCGTTGAGGAGAAACTTGGGGACCAGGAGGAAGCCACAACAATGCAGATAAGGAGGATAATATTGATTGAGCTTGAAAAGAAAAACAGAAGAGATATTGTTGACTTATTTCTGTACTTTGATAGAGTTGTTAAGGGAAGAATAACTTATGAGACAGGAAAATTCATAATAATCAAAAACGGCAGGCTCTTCTTGGGGAGAACCACAAGACCAATAAAGTCTGGTGAGCTTTCCAGCATAGATGATGTGTATGCCTTATTGGACGAGCTAGATGAGGATCTCTGGGCTGGAGGACTAAGAAAGGAATACACAAAAAGAAGAAGCAGAATACTTATGGATGCTATAAGAAACAGTCCAATGAGCGAAGAAGATAAGAAAAAAGCTATAAAGCTCGTCGCTGATTTTCGACGCAAACTTTTCGAGAGAAATACTACATAGCCACTCCCTTCTTCTAAGCCTCATACTCAAAACAATAAGATCATAAGAATTTCTTACAATACTCCACCCGACAATTAATGAGTTATCTTCCGATAGGTATTCATATGATAATAGAATTTCTATAAGGTCTGAGAACAAATATCTTCCTAGCTAGAAATACAGTTTTTAGTTGATACTGTATCCTTTAAATTTCCTTAGAAAATATTGTTATTAGCTGAGATTACTGTTGCACATAGAAACGTTTTTTGGTGGCTAGCTACGAGGGTGAGCTTATTGTGAGTCTATATGTAAGGCTGAGGGGAAAATATGGAAAAATTGAGAAAATTGCTCTTAAGGTTGCTGAGGCGCTGTTTGAGAAGTTCCCTGAGGTCATGGGTCTAGAATCTGTGGATTCTTGGGATGGTGCTAATCTCAGAATCATCGTTTCTAG
>CAZVPA010000131.1:2606-6254 GCA_964628995.1 uncultured Nitrososphaerota archaeon
AGACGATCCAGACCTCATAGATAGGCTCATGGAGAGGGTATTCGAGATAATCGATAAGTACGGAGAAATAGGAAACATAGTCCCAGAGATAGTTAGGTTTGATGAGCTAATGTTGAGAGGAGAGCCAAAGACCAAAGTACATGCTACCTTAGTCAACAAACTAAAAGAGTTTCTGCGGAGAGAATTTGATTGTGTTATCGATGTCGTTCCTGTGGATTCTTGGGATGGTGCTAATCTCAGAATCATCGTTTCTAGAGACGATCCAGACCTCATAGATAGGCTCATGGAGAGGGTATTCGAGATAATCGATGAGCATGGAGAAATAGGAAACATCGTCCCAGAAATCGTCAAGGCTTGAGACCTATGCGGTACAGCGATTATCTAAGAAAAGCCAAAATAATGCTTAAGGAAGCTGAAGAAGATCTTAACATTGGCTGCTACAACAAGGCAGTTTCGGCCTCATGGTTCGCTGTTGAATCTCTCCTAAGAGCGATAGTACTGAAAAAGAGGAAACCAATGCCGGAAAGACCAAACAAATTGATATCACTCATACACAGATTGTTATATACAGAACACCCAGACAAAAAGCATTTAGCGCATATCATCAGCAGTCTTTACGAGAAAAGAAAAAGAGCCGACCACCGAGAAACACTGTTCAACCGCATACATGCAATGAAATCTCTCAGCCAAGCAAAGAGCATCTACAATGAGCTCATCAACATTCTTATCTGAACTTAAAGACTCCCAAGCTTAGGTCATATAGATATGGTGATATGCTACCTTTTTGTCCCTAGGAGGCAGAAAATCTCATATATCTCGCAATCTTGTCATAATACAAAGAAAAATGTCATCTTTGAATCAGATTTTTCTTGAGTCCTAGCAAACACCAATTAAAATATGCATATATTAATCGGGATACCAAAATTGTCGATTTCGACACTAGTCTTATCTAACATGAGCAATGCTTCTTTGTTAATAATAAGCGTCATAGGAAATAATGTTTTTCCCAAACATGAAAACTCAAAGCTTACCCTAGATCCTCATCATCAATACTGTTAAGGTAACATCTTCTAAAAAGCGAGGGAATATTAGAATCGTTAATTGGAAAGGGTCTCTATACCGGTGATTTTTCCTTGGCCCTTTATATTTAATTTTTGCTATATACTTAAATTATCTGGTGCTTATAATGTATTATGATGTTGTTACCTCCTTGGACGAACTTTTGGGCTACGAGGGAATTCTCCGCCTCCCCCCATACCTACCCAAAGTATTCGTTATGGATGATGCAAGGAGAAGCGCCATAGATGTGGCAAA
The DNA here is from genome assembly GCA_964628995.1 of uncultured Nitrososphaerota archaeon. GTDB lineage: Archaea > Asgardarchaeota > Njordarchaeia > Njordarchaeales > Panguiarchaeaceae > Panguiarchaeum. The sequence continues at coordinate 3,921 of CAZVPA010000131.1, forward strand.
GAAATACTTAGATTCTGGACAAAACGTCCTTCTTATAGGGGAGCCTGGAACTGGTAAGACAGCGTTGATGTTTATCATACTTGCTGAGCTGAAGAAATCGATGAAAATAGCGTATATATTGGAGGGTGCAACGAGCATAGGGAAAAAACATGAGGAGGAGGGAATAGTCCTCTTCTACGACGACATCCCCAGGATGAATAGAGATGCTCTGAGAAGCATAATGAAGAACAGGGTAAGAATGATCTTGGCGACGGCAAGAAAAGAGGAACTAGAATTTCTGAAAAGAGTGACGGGGATAGATCTGCTAAAGGAGTTCGGAGCAATAGAAGTACCACCAATGAGTAAAGAAAAACTGAGAGAGATGCTTCTAAGATATGTGGCGGAGGAAGCGATAAGAATAGCGGATAAAGAAGCAGTGGATGAGGTCATAGAGAAGGCTGGGGGACTACCAGTATACATATGGCAAGTGATAAGAGAACTGAGAATAAGAAAGGAGCCACTAACACTAGGATTCGCAAAAACAATACCGCAGGGAATGCTGGACTACATAGACGACATACTGTGGAGAACCCTTGGCGGACAACCAGAAAGATACGAAGCACTGATAACACTGCTATGCATGACGGACTTCATAAAGTATGCGGTGCATCAAGACCTATACAACTACATATACCTCAGAGCAAAGGAGCTGAGAACAAAAAGAAGGGTAACGCTGGACGAAATAATGCTGGACGAAACCCTAGAAGCAATATCGAGATATCTGGCGAGAGAATCAGCGACATATAGCTTCCGCCTACCACACGACTCATGGGCAGACGTACTACGTGGAAAAAGCAGGGGGCCGATGGCCTCAGAAATCTCAAAGATAAACATGGTCTTCCCAAAGAGAAAAAGAATAAGCATAGTGCTGGAGGCGGCGAGAAGGGCATGGAGCGAAACACTAGAGGAAGCGGAAGACATATTCCGCAAAGATGCGTTCAAAAACAACATAGTACTAAACCTAGGAAAAGAAGCATGGAACGACATACAAAAAAGAACAACACCAGAAACCCTTCCCACGGCTCCAATACCAACAAAACTTGAAGCGATAACCTCAATAACGGGACTAACAGATCCCCTAAAAGGGCTAAAGCAACAACTAGCAGACGTTGGAGTGGCACCAAAGAAGATTATAGCTAAGGGATTAGGGATTAGCGAAGCTGAGTTGGAAAGCCTAATAGACATAGCAGACTTCGTAATAGAATCGAAGAGAAAAGGATTCATATACCACAAAGACTACTACAACAAAGCAATACAAACAGCAACAAATCAACTAAAGACAAGAGGATGGATAAGAATTGAAGAAACAGCAAAGTCCCTCAAAATATTTCCAGAAGACTTAACAAACGAACTAAAAAGGAGAGGATACCTCACCACAAAAAATACAGCATGGAACCTGCAAAAAATAGTAGAAATCCTCCAACAACATAAAATAATAACCACACAAATAATACAGCAAAAAATCCACGCAAAACTAGAAACAATCAGAGAAATCCTAGAGAAAATAGCATACAGATCTCTAAAAAAAGACCATTACTACAACATCAACTACCTTAAACAAACACTAAACATAATATGGCGACAACTCCAACAAAAACCATGGCTAACAAAAGAAGAAATAATAGCGATGGGAATCCTAGAAGAAGACGTGGACCGACTACTAGAGGACATAGCCGAAAAATCACCAACAAACTCAAAAATATACTACTTGAAAGGAAAAATAGAACAGGCACAGCAAAAAATAGAAAAACTAATCAAACTCAGAAAAGTAGATTCAATCGCACAAAAACTAGGAATAACAATCGAGGACACAAAACAAATACTACAGCAAAAAGGATATAAAATAAAGAACAACACAGTAATAACACTAGGAAAAGAAGCACTAGAAACCCTAAAACCACTACTTAGGGATGAGTATAGACATGTGAGGCTCGGCGCCGCATTAGGAGTAGGACTAGCCTTTCAAGGAACCGGCAAAAGGGAGGCTATTGAGACTCTCAAGCCACTACTTAGGGATAAAGACTGGGCTATGAGGCTCGGCGCCGCATTAGGAGTAGGACTAGCCTTTCAAGGAACCGGCAAAAGGGAGGCTATTGAGACTCTCAAGCCACTACTTAAAGACAAGTATGGAGACGTGAGGCTCGGCGCCGCATTAGGAGTAGGACTAGCCTTTCAAGGAACCGGCAAAAGGGAGGCTATTGAGACTCTCAAGCCACTACTTAGGGATAAAGACTGGGCTATGAGGCTCGGCGCCGCATTAGGAGTAGGACTAGCCTTTCAAGGAACCGGCAAAAG
>CAZVPA010000132.1:0-6111 GCA_964628995.1 uncultured Nitrososphaerota archaeon
CCGCTAGTATTCCAACTATATATAAAGTTCCCAGTACCATCCCAAGAGGCAACAGCAACACCATCGATGACAACCCATGTGGTATTTCCGTGGGGATCATTGGTACTAATGTTTATTTCCACAATACCAATGACGATACTATTATTATCGGGAGCAACAATTATTACTGTGGGAGGAGTATTGTCAACATTTACCAGAATTCGATAACTACCAAGATTACCGACGGTATCATTAGCATACACGACAATTTCGTGTACGCCATCAGTAATACTCGTTGTATTCCAGATATATAAAAATTCGCCAACACCCTCCCAAGAGGCAACAATATTATTGTCAATAACGAGCCATACGAGATTTGGATGGAGATCATAACAGCTAATATTTATCCAGACCATCTTGCCAACAACACTATTATTTGTTGGCTCAATTATTACCACTACTGGTGGTTGTGTATCTATATTGAAATAATACTCTTTCCTAACGATATGTGGTGGCACGCATGTGTCTTCGGCGTATAGTTCTAAGACATATTTTCCATCCTCGAGATTTTTGCTCAATACTATTGTTGCATTACCGTAGCCGTCTCCGTAGTCTATGATTTCCTGTGTTTCTGCGTTCCTTAGTGTGTAGTTGTGGTAGTCCATGTTTTTGTCATTGAAGGATATTTCTATTGTTATGTTATTTGTTGCGTATGTTGAGCCATTTGTTATGTTTGTGTATACTACTGGTGGGGTTTTGTCTATGGTGAAGTTTACTATGCTTAGGTTTAGTTTCTCCTTCCGCCATCGATTGGGGAGTTCTGGATCATTCCAGTATATTGTTGCTTGTAGTATTGCTGTGTGGTTTCCTTCCGGGAGTTCTATGTCTATTGTGAATGTGCAGTTTATGAAGTATTCCGGTTGCCTGAGAATGTCGTTCCATCCTGCGTCTCTTATTGTGTATGTTTGGTTTCCTATTATTATGTCTAGTTTGTTCAGTCTCCATGATGTTGGGCTGTATGTTGTGTATGCGTATCCTTGTAGTGTTGCGTAGTCTGCGAATGTTGTGTGGTTTTCGACCAGGAATTTTCCTTTTGTTTCGTCTGGTTGTGGGTTGTAGTTTGGGTCTACTGCTATTATTGTTGTTTCTGATTCTAGTCCTGTGTCTGTTTTTGCTTTTAGGAGGTATACTCCTGGGCTTAGTGTTATTGTTGTTGTGTAGTTTTGTTTTCCTGTTCCTGTTGTTTGTCCTTGTTTTTGTTGCCATGTCCTATTCCATGTTGTTATCCATGTTGTGTATGTTCCTGTTGTGTCCACGGTCCAGTTTGCCTGGAATGCTCCAGAATAAATTGTGTCATTTTTGGGCCTAATTATTACTACTGTATTTGCCTGTCGTATTCTTGCTTTCTCTCCAACCATTTGAAATGGAATTACTCCTATTTCCCGTCCACCCCCCTTCATGATACTGGAATATGTGACTCCATCATTTTCAATTACTTTTATATGGGTCTGCCTAATTCCCATACCCATGGGGCCCACATATACCCTAGAAGTAATCATTGATACGAATAACAGCAAAGTTATCAGATAGCCATAGTTTCTGTCCCGCATATCACTCACCAGACCAATCTAACCAAAACACTCTATGAGCAGGCTAATACTATGATCTACCAGAATACACAACCACACGCAGCATGGCTTCATTATCCATGAATTATATACAGTCATGGAGATCCCCAGAAGATATGTTTCAACACACCCTTAACATGCCACAAGGCTTTTGCTGTTTAAAAGACACCCCCCAGTTTGAGACTGCCCACCAAGATAGATCGGTTTATCTTTAAGTCAGATCCCCAACTGGGTTCTACCAGCCCCAAGCATAGGTCAAGTTAGTGGATGATCTCAGCTGGGAAAAATAAGGTGAGAACATAAAAAGCATGGGCCTCCCATCATAATGGGCTAGACCGAATATCAGGACAAAACATATACTTTTCATCCCTCCCTTATTTTAAAATAGGATGAACATGAAGGAGAAAGCATCATATATAGCTAGCTCACCCCGCAATATATGATTTAAAACGCTTTGGTTTAGCAAACAGGGAAAGTGTTACATATTACTCCATAATTATATATACTCTCTCCCTGGGTGGTATGATTGATGCTGTGAGTATGAGTGCTATGTATAGTAGTGTTATCCTTACCGCGGCCTCAACGCCATATACGAGCACGCCGAGCATGTATACGACTACTCCCCATAGTAGTCCCAGTATTGTTTCTGGGTTCCTTATTATGTGGTACATCCCGAGGAATGTCAGGTCGCTCAGACATGGCATTCCGAGTACGAATATCGAGATTCTCAGCCATGCCGCGAGGAGCGCCACATCGATTCTATTGTTCTGTAGTGCTATCATTGTGATTTCTCTGAGTATATGTGATGTTGGTATTGCGATCAGCATTGGTGCTAGTAGTGTTATGTGTATTTTGTGGGGTTTTGTTCTGTATATGTTTGTTGTTGTGAGTCCCGATACTACCCTCTCTCCGCTGAATCCTATTTTTAGTACTTCGTATGTTTTTACTCCAACTATTTTTGCTGCTAGGAGGTGAGAGGCTATGTGGAGTATTCTCCCGGGGAACATCATTATCCTCATGAACTTCGCCATTCCACTCCAAGAGTACTCGAGGACGAGCATTATGAGGTATATGAACATTAGTAACCCCGTGTTTAGGGAAACACTAATGATCGCTCCGGATACCATTGTTCCCATACCCATGCTAGTCACCAAATATCCCTATTGCTCTTCTGTCTATTACGAATACATATCCCTCTCTTTTCCTTCCCACCCTACCCATCGCTTGGATTAGTGCTGATACCATGCTACTCTGGAGATATGCCTCCTTCAGTGTTTCCACATCTATCCCGTATCTTTCACTATACACTTTGAGAATCTCTATTGTTTTTCTCGTTATTTTTGGATATGGTAGTCCCGCCATTACTGCTATTCTGTAGTCCTCGGGAATTTCTACTCCCTCGGCTATTCTCCCCCTATACACGGTTACCACTATTTCTTCACCCTTCGGATCGTCCGTCACTGGGGCCCCCAAGAATCTTGCTATTCCCCTCGCAACATCATAACTCGGTGTAAAGACAATCACCTTATGCCTCACCATTTGCTTTATTCTCCTTATGGTGTTCGCATACCTCCTATATGTCTCTGCATTCCTCTCCGCGTGTGTTGTTGATAGTTTTGTATCTAGGAATGTTATTTTTCTCTTCGGGGTCTTCATTAGGCCTGGGATTATATGCATCTCATGGTCTATGCCTTTGGAGAATAATATTTCGAAGAACCTTGATGGATACAATGTGGAGCTCATGATTACTAGTTTCCTTAGCTTGTCAATCCTCTTTTCCACAACATCTATTGGGGTGGGTATCTTAAGAATCTTATCACCTACCTCCCTATCTACACCATCAGCAATACTGTACTGGTAGTACTGTGAGACCGCAATCGCATCCTCCCTTTTCCCCTCCCTCCATAGTGCCACGATAAGCCTGCCGATGTTTCTACCACCCTTCTCATAGAATTCCTCAACAAGAATTCTGCCCCTCTCCAGGAGCTTCTTGTCGAACTCCCTATGCATGAGGATGAAATTATGGGCCTCATCAATAATCGCTATGTCGAGGTCTCCGAGGAGGGAGTATAGGTAGGGGTCTGAGAAGTATTCGTGGACACCAACAATAACATCTGCTTTTGGGAGTAGTGCCTTAAGCATAAGGTATGGGCACTTTCCGCCGCGGGTAAGTATGTACATATACTCATGTATGTCCTTGGGGATGTTCCTGCGTAGTACTTTCTCCACGTCACTATATTTCCTCCTCCTGAGCCTATCGCAATCTATTGCTGGGCATAGAAACCTTATCGGGATTTCCCTCCCAGGTCTCATCACGCATAGTTCTCTCTTGCTTGGAGTCGGGATTATGAGTAGGTCAGCATTTATCCTCTCACTTACTGATCTGGCAATATTCAGGGCATGTTCGACTTCTCTCCTCGTCCTAAGGAATATTGCTCCCCTCCTCCCCATCAGCGCGTTCCATATCAGGTATGCCATCGCAACACTCGTTTTTCCTACTCCGGCTGGGGCCCTTATGAGTATGAGTTTTTTGTCGGATATGAATATTTTTGAAAGCTCATCCATCCTCTTGGTTCTCCACGGTATTAGTTCGCTGAACATCATACCACCACTATCTCCTCCCCACGGCTCTCCCTACCCCTTATGTATCTCCTAACTATGGCTATGAGTATTGGTGGAATCACCACACTCAGTAATAATGCGAGTTGGAGTTCTGGCGTTGCGTTCTTCTTCCGGGTTCGAAGGCATGAGAAATCTATCGTTATTGTTGAGTTCCCATATATTACTGCGTCGTTCAGGCCAGTATTCACTATCTCTATCTGGAGTGTATTATTCCCACGCATATACACCTCCATCGTTCCCTCCCTTTGGATCCGTTTCGATGTGTTGTTTATTTTTAGCGTCACCACGATGTTCCCCCTATAGAACAGCCTTATGGTTACTCTCGCAATACCTGTCCTCTCCAATACGAAATATGTCTTTTTCTCCACGATGGATAATGGAGATATATGTGTTGTCCCTATCCCAATATCATCAAACGTTATCGTGTATGTCTCCTGTCCGAGGGCTACAAGGATAAATAGAATTATCGCTATACTGCCTCTTTTCACTCCCCCAACCTCCAGAATGGTATTAGTTTTTTCTCGACTATTATTATGGATCCCCCAAAGTTTATCTTTCTCACTAAGTTGTCCCCCACCACTATGTTGGGGGCGTCAAAGCCTCTCGCTTTCTCACATACGAGTACTGTGTGTCTCCTATGCCCTACGGTATCCCAAATCCACCTCCATGCCCGGGGGGACTCAATAACCAGCCAGTAATCCCATACCACGGTTGTTGTCTGGAGTACAATATTACGCATCCTATGTGGGAGACCACTAAAATCAATATAAGTCTTTTCCCAATACCTAGGTCTCTCCCTCATAAGGATACCCCAATCAAACATGTCCTTTAGTGGGTTCGCTATCTCTATCTCCATATCCCCCATAACCTCGCTACCGCCCTTCAGAACGGTTAGTATGGTTTCTTTACGTGCCCTGAGCATTCTTGATAGTTCGTCCGCCAACATATGTATTTTTGTTGGGCTTTCTGGGACAGAGAAACCCGTTATCTCTCTAAATCCTGGGGGAGGGCCATCCCCCTTCAGGTCTATCCAGAGTACTGGTGTGTCAGCTATAACTACTGCGTATCTCCTCCCATCCACAGCAATGGGGCGTGATGCATCCACAGAGAGTATCTCCCCATGTTCCCCGATCCCTATGGGGATTGGTTCCTTCTCTCGATATACCAGTTCCCCAATTATTTTCCTTGTGACATACGCATGTATGGGTTTACTAGTAGTTTTCACTCCAAGCCTCCTTAGCGCCCCTAGTATTTCTGGTGGTGCGTCTATCGAGACTACAACCCTGAGTATGTCCCTCCCCCTCATTCTCCCAATGATTCTTACCCCTATCCTAGCTCCATATCTCTTGGCTACATTCAGGTATATCCTCTTCTCCGGTAGGAGGGATTTTGGATGTATGTATAGAGTCACTACCTACGCCTCAGCCTACTAAGTAGTTTCTTTCTCTCGATAATAAAACCAGCGATACCACACATGATAATGACAATCATATAGATGATAATGCTTCCGCTTCTCCCTTCACTCTCCCCCAACACCACGTTTATCACATAATATACATTCTCTCTGTTCCCAGCTCTATCTATGGCTGTTATTACAAATATGTGTTTCCCAGTGGTGAGGGATACGTTTAGCAGTATTTCGTTGTCTGTGAACTTCCATGTTATGTTCCCATATCTCACCATTATTAGTTTTGTCCCCATGTTGTCCTTGGCACTTATCCTTATCGTTATTGATGCCTCCTTCTCCCCGCCAGAGAGCTCCACCACCGTGTTGTTTTCCGGCTCTATGCCTATTGTTGGTGGTGTCTGGTCTACATGGAGAAACACTCTCCCCTCCCTCCTCTCCATGTATCCTCTGGCAACAACATCTATTATCCAGAAT
>CAZVPA010000133.1:0-404 GCA_964628995.1 uncultured Nitrososphaerota archaeon
GTATTCTTGTAAATTTCTCGAAAAAAAATGAAGGAAACTTATTTCGTAAAAGTCCTAGGTCAGGAATACCCTACGCGCAAGATATGATCGATAGAAAAATCTTTATATAGGAGTTCTACCGGCAACAAAAACAGTGTCGACATGTGTCTAGTATTTTTGAGGATATCGGGGAAATGGGAATTGTTTGGCTGGATCTATACGATTATGTTTCTTCTTTTGGTGTGTAGTAGGTTTGGCTTCCTCTACCATGTCTTAATATGAGTCCTAGGTTTTCTAGTTTTGATAGTATTCTCCTCGCTGTTCTTTCGCTGACTTTTAGGTATTCCTGTATGTCCTTTCTTTTTACAATCTTTTTTTCCCTTATGTATTTTAGTGCTTCTAGTTCTTTTTGTGTTAGGTCTTGG
>CAZVPA010000133.1:414-6022 GCA_964628995.1 uncultured Nitrososphaerota archaeon
TCCTTGTCTTCTGCATTCCTTTATCATCTTTAGTGTTCCTACCCCCCATCTCTCTATGTAGCCGGCTAGGTAGAATACGTTTGCTATTCTTGGGTTTCTCAGTATTGATGGGTGTTCTCTCGTCAGGTCATCTATTGTTAGTGGCTCGATGAGGTCTCCAGGATTGATTATTGTGAGTCTGTCGTCATATATCTTTATGTATATTGGTGAGTATATTGAGTAGTCCCTGTGGATGACTGCGTTGATTATGGCTTCCCTTATCGCTTCGAGTGGATATTCCCATATATCCTCCCTCCGTCCTGTCTTTGGGTCTATTCTGAATGTTTTCCTGATGTTTCTGAGGACGAACCTTAGTGCTTCTTCGACTTGTCTGAATAGGTTGCCATCTATCTCAGTTTCATCAATTATTGTGAGTTCGTCTTTGAATCGGCCAGCCTTGATTACCGCCCATGGGAAGTATTTTTGTGGATATTTATCGAAGAGTAATATACCTGCGGATGTCACGTCGCTGTTCTTGATGAGGTCAAGCTTTCTGAGGAGTTCTTCATGTCTAATATTGATGTCTATTGGTGCTCTCCCCGATTTTCTCGCTTCCCCTATGAAAAAAATTATTGTTTCCTCGTCTATCTCCAGTTCTCTCAATTTTGCCACATTCCTGCTATCCCATGGCTCCAGTGTTATTGTCCTTGAGATTAGATCCCGTAGTTCGCTTGGCGAGAGAATCTTGTTTGTTCTTCCAACACGGATGTATGCTCGGCCTCTATAGAAGTATGGTTTATTTGTTCCTGAGGGAACATCAATGACTACTATTTTTTTCCCAGCGATACTTTCCACTGTTATGCTGGGGTATATTGGAGGCTCCACAGAATCCACTATGCTATTTACGAGGTTCTCTATGGTACCTTTGCCTATCGTTACTCCTATGATATCACCATCATCCCGTATACCCACCAGTATTTTTCCTCCATTTTTATTCGCGAAGGCCACTACTGTCTGCAAGATTTCTTTCAGTTCACCCAGAGACTCCTTAAACTCTATATACTCACTTTCTCCCTGTCTTATTAGTGATAGGATGTCTGGCCGGTCATGACCGGTCATGGCCGGTCACTCATGTTATAAGGAAAAAATTCAGCTTAAAAGTTTACCTATTATAATCCAGCCCTATTCCATCCTAAGAGCGCGTAGAGCTATGCCTCATGGTCTATGTCCTACTGGGATCGATTCTATCGTGTTTTTTAGGGCTCTCTTGAAGTAGAGGTTTATTGCTATGGATGCTAGGATTGAGGTTATGCATGTGGAGATTGCTATTGTTGAGCCTACTGGTAGGTCAAAATGGAAGCTTATGATTACTCCCAGTATTCCTGATATTGAGCCTATCGTTGCCCCTACAATGTTCTGTTTTTTATATGTCATACTTGTTGCCGCTACTGCCGGCCCGAATATCAATGAGAATAATAGTAGACCCCCCACGAATCTGAGAAGTATGGATATTGCCGATGCCGAAATAAGTACGAATGCTATTGTGTGTATATCTACGTTCACCCCCTCTGCCTCAGCAAGCTTTTTGTCGAATAATATTGAGTCAAGTTCCCACCTAAATATCCGCGTATAGGCTATCAGTATTGCCAATACAACAGCTAGGAACACTATCTTCTCTATCGTCATGGCCAGGATGCTACCCCAGAGTATCATGGATGCTATGTCGCTTGTTAGTAGTAGTGTTGGTGTCATATATATTGCTATTATCGCCACTGCGGAGGATAGAGAAAAAACATACATAGATGCTATATCCCTCTCAACATCAAACCTCTTATGGATATACTCCACAACAAGTGCCACAGAAACCCCAAAAACAAAGGATAGGATCTCCACATTCAGGCCAAATAGAAATGCTATTGATGCGCCAGCTATGGCCCCATGAGCAACAGCAAAACCAAGTGTTATAAGCCTCAGCCTACTAAGATATACCCCTAGATATCCACAGAGAAAACCAGCAACATATGCCGCAAAAATCGATTCAATAAATATCATCAAAATGAAATTCATTCCACATCAACAACCCTACCATTTCTAAGTCTGACAATAATATCCGTATACCCAAGTATGGGGGAAACATCATGACTCACAACAAGTATTGTCATCCCGTATCTCCTCCTTATATCGTCAAGCAGGTGTGCAAACTCGATCCTGGAGTCCGCATCGATACTTGAGAATGGTTCATCTAGCAAAAGCATTTCCGGCCTCCTAAGGAGCGCCCTAGCCAGCATAACCCTTTGCTGCTGTCCCCCACTGAGCGTCCCGAAGGGTTTGTCTAGGAGACCTCCAATATCTAGAAACTCGAGGAGAAAATCTAGCAGTTTTTGTTCCTCCCTGCTTATTTTCTCAAATGGAGCCTTATAGGGCGCCAAACCCATCAGTATAACCTCCCGCGCGGTATAGGGGGTATTGTAGGGCTTCATGAAGTCCTGCATAACATAGCTACACTTTCTCCGTACAAGCCTTGAGTATTTTGGCATCTCGTACCCAAGAACACGAAGCCTACCTCTTATTGGTCTGAGGAAGCCAAGTATTAGTTCGAGTAGTGTTGTTTTCCCAGCACCATTCGGGCCGGTTATGAGGACAAGTTTTTCCCTTGGGACCGTAAGGTCTATCCCTCTGAGGGCAGCATCACTCGTCTTTGGATACGCAGTATACACATCCTCCATCTCTACGGCATACATCGCCCTCTCCAAAAATACTGCTGATTCAGCATATATGCCCACCAGATATATAACCCAAAAAGTGTTAATGAATGAAAAAATGGTGTTACCTATGGGGAGTAGCAAAAAAGCGATTTTGGTGATCCTAACAATAGGTATCACGATACTCGGGATAAGCCGTGTTAAAGCCCAAGAGGAAAAACCACTGGTTGTGGCAACAACATCAGTCATATCCAGCATTGTTGAAGATCTGGCAGGGGACAAGGTTAGGGTCGAGTATATAGTCCCCCCATCGCTATGTCCAGGACACTATGATGTTAGGCCTAGTGACGTGGAACTTATAAGATCCGCAGACCTAATATTGAAGCATGGGATAATGGGGGAATACTGGCTGGAGAACCTAATAGATACAGCTAACCAGACAGGGGATCTACATGTCCCAATAATTGAGGTAGGTGCTGGGTGGAATACTCCCGGAGGGGCAGGACAACTATATAGTAGTGTTGCTGATGCCCTCAATAGATACCTAGGGATTGATGTATCCGATGAGCTTTCCAGATGTATGCAGACGATAAATGATACCGAGGCCCAATTGAGGAAGATTGCTGAAGAAAACAATTTTGATGAGATCTCCGTCGTGGTGATGCTGTGGCAGAAACCCTTCGTGGAATTTCTCGGCTTCAGAATAGTAGCTACCTATGGTCCACCCGAAAAAATGAGTGAGGAAGACATAGCGGAGGTCGAGGACAATGCGACAAAGTATGGGGCACAGCTCGTTATTGATAATCTCCACAGTGGAACCTCCCTTGGGGAAAGAATAGCTAGCGATATCGGAGCAGTACATGTAGTACTTATAAACTTTCCTGGAACTGTACCAGAGGCAAATAATCTTACATCAATGATGCTATATAACGCTAGGCTCCTTACGGACGCTGTAAGCGAATATGAATATAGGGCACAGATTCAGACATTAGAAAGAAAAATAAGCATCTGGCAATACGCAACGATAGCCGTGGGAATAATAGCCATATTTGAGGCCATAGTGGTAATCGCAATCGTTAGGAGGCGACAAAAAATTGAGTGAGATAGAGAAGGTAAGAGTAGATAGAATACTAACACTTGAGGATGCGGCAGCATTCCATGGACATGAGGGCCCCTTCCTAATACTGGGCTACAGAGCAGGAATATTCGCTAGGAAAATATTGGAGCAAGAAACAGAATTTGATCTTGAAGTCGACGTCCACATACCATTTAGAACACCATTCTCATGCATCCTAGATGGATTACAATGCTCTACAAAATGTACTTGGGGGAAGAGAAACATTAGGTGCTATGACGACGGAAAATTCATGATAAGGATAAAGAATAGGAAGACTGGAAAAAGAGTAATCATGAAACTTCGGGATGGATTTGTTGAGGAATTCGTGAGGAAACCCATCGAAGAAGCCGCCATGGAAGCAAAAAACAGAGGACTAAACGAACTATTCGAGATAAAGATAACATCAGACCACAAATAGACATAAACAAACGACAATTCGGGAATCAAATATTCCCACATTTTTCTATGGAATCAGAAATTTTATGGAAATTGTATGTATCAAAAGTTTTGATCCATGGTTTCTCTAACCTTTATAATTGCATACTCGGGATATCTCTCGAATTTTGGTCTCCTAATATAGCGATGTGCTCTATATATCCCCCGCAGATACACCGCTATGGGGCGTCTAGCATTATTATATATTAGCTTTATGAGCTTCAAAAATACCCCCTTGATTCTTCTCCTAAACCTACGAGATCTTATATACCTCCAATCCACATGCATCCTGAGTGCTCTCAGCCATAGTGCTAGGAGCATTGATATTATTATTGGTGGTGCGAAGAGAAGTATAAAAGTGAGGGCTAGGTAGGTAGAGGGTGATAGCGTGATTATATCATGACGAAACCATATAACTAGTCCATACATGAACAGCATTAGCATCTCAGATAGGAATTTTTTCAGTTTTACCTTTCTGTACTCATCCTCTAGAGCCCCAGTATTGGTCTCCAACCCTGTCTCTAGCAAAATCTCACGAACTAAACCATACAGTTCTCCATCAACCCTTTGGAGAACATCTAATGCTGTAGCGAACAAGCCTCTATATTTCCTATTAGCAAATATTCTCAATGCTACATCTGGAGCCCTCCCGAGACAATCCAAGATTTTTAACAACATAACAATGTGGATACATTCCATATCATCAAGCAACCTAATATGTGTGTATCGTCTCATTCTGATGATTCCAGCAATTTTCTTGATAAGCACGACAAGTAGAACTAAAACCCCCACCGGCAACATCGCTCCAATAATTATGTATACCCCCGTCAGGTAACTAAAAACCACAAAGAACCCAAATGACACCACTAGGTATACTGGAAATAGCCGTATGGGCTCAATATATATCCACCTAAAATTTAGCTCTGGGTCGCATGATACCTCTCCCAAAAAGATACACCCAAATAAATAGCAAAAATTCGGTTTTTCTTTTCTGGCGAGACTTATGACTCTCAGAGAGAAAATACAAGAATTTCTGGCGAGAACTGGTAGAAAAATCAGTGGGGAGCAAATAGACATCAACGCGAAGATTAGGTTCTCATGTATGCGGATATGTGGGGCAGCATGCTGTACACTGAATAGGGTTATATTCCTGCCGTATGATCTCGTCAGGATTGCTAGGGAGAGTGTTGAGACCATTATGGAGATCATAGTTAGCATTAGCGAAGGAATGTTGGTAGGAATCCTCGGGAAGGAAAGTATGGTTCCATTAGTAGTAAAACTTGAGAATGTTGCTTGTCCCTTCTTGGAGTATGAAAAAGGGGTCGCAACATGCAGGATATATGAGGTCAGACCCAATGAGTGTAGGGTATATCCC
>CAZVPA010000134.1:0-6005 GCA_964628995.1 uncultured Nitrososphaerota archaeon
CATGCCTCCTCGTCCTCTATTCTGTCTGGAGCGAATTCTCCGAATATGTATTTGATTAGTGTTGGCCTGATGACGAACTCTCCCGTATAGTTTACGCTTATTTTTACCTTGATCTCCACCGTGATTGTAGTATTTACGTTTACATCTATCCCTGATGTTTCTATTACTAGGACACCAAGATCCTCATTTACTATGACATTATAGCTTATGTCCGAACCATTGACCTTCACATAGAGTACTCCATTATTTCCAGCACTAGTATCAACATAGTCTAGGAGTAGGAACTCATAGAGCTTTATTGTCGTGTTTGTATCGCCAATATTCGTGATGTTTAGCCTTATTGTGAGCTCACTTGTCGTATTGTCGAAGGCTGCCGCTTTGTCGACATCAAGCTCCACGTGTGGGTATGGGAATACATGCTGCCTTATCCACCTCTCAATAAGCCATGGCATCGGAGGTATACGGAACATATAGCTATTAGTGGCGAATCCTATGGACTCTGTGATGCCCTCCACATCGAATTCGATGGCACCAAACATGAACCATATACCACTCCTTATTCTTGCTTCAAAGCTGAAGTTAAAGACATATAGTATCGTGTTGTTGACTGGTGTTATCTGGTTTCTGTAATCAAAATCAACCTCTCTGATCTCACCAAGCTCGAAGGGGCCCTCTGGTTTGTTGATAAATAGGTGTGCTCTTACATTATGTATCGTTTCATTACCAAAGCCTATGAGCCAGAGCTGTGCTTTGAATTCAAACAGCATTTCTTCTTCATGACCAGGTACTGGTTCTGGCTCCTGAGGGATTAATAGTGCTACTAGTGCTATCCTCTCTGGAATTATCGAGAATCCATTGGCGAAAGTGAAGTACGGTTTGCCCTCACTATCCTCGTAGAATATTAGTGGCCCTATATGTGGGTTAAGGGCCTCGATTACGGGCATTATGCCCACAGCGCTCCATACAACAATAAGGTTGAATGATACATTGACTGTCTGGTTAGATCCGAGTGTGCCTATATCGTTAACGAAGACTAGCTTATGTACGCCATCAACATTGATTGTGTCGAATCTCCACCCAGCACCATTTAGTAGGTCATCATATGTTATGCTTACACCCGCATAACTGAAATACTGTATTGTTTCATCGAGCATTCTTCTTAAGCCTCTACTTATCTCAAAGCCAACCCGCACATTGTATGCTGTTCCATTCCCAAAATTGTGTAGTATTACTTTATATGTTATGTTTAGTGCTGACTCACCATAGAAGTTTATTTCATACTCTTCTTTTTCCGCGAGTGTAAACATTGCCGTGATAACAGGCATTTGTGCGAGTTCCTCCTCAAAGTCAAGTATTTTCCCATATACCACGATGTCATCATAACTTATATCTCTGTTTGGTGCTCTCAGTATGTATATTAGTTTGCCACTATATTCATACATTGGGTTGTCTGGTAGTGGTGATGTCCTATTCTCATCTATTTCTAAGGGTAGATAATGGCTTATCTTTACTATACTTATATTCGAGTCTGCCTTTGGTGCTATTGTTATATTTGGTAGGCCAAGTGCGTCCTTTACGGAGAACCTATACCACCCATCTCCGGTCTCCTCAATGGCATCCTTGATTACTGTGGCCAACACGAGGACAGGTACAAACTCTGTTGTGTCAGTATCATTATCCACATCAGGGAAGTCTCTAATCAATGTCAATGCTGCCCTAGTATATATACCCCTATCCAAGTTGTCGTTAACTACCGGAGAATCAACAAACTTTCCGAATCCCTCATCAGGGAATTTTGGAAGAATCTGGTTCCTAATAAAGTCTACAGTCTCTGGAGCACCAGCCTCACTTGTGAATAGAATTATTGTCCTGCCCTCGTCATCCCTAAATGACCAGAGAGGATAGAAGTCCATACCGATAGCATCACTTATTTTCTGTGCAAGCCCCTTAGCCTGACTTATAGCTTGGGATTCTGTTAGTGTTGACCCATAAACCATAATTAATGTGGTTATTGGTGGGATCTCGGGATATATGTCGTGGTGGTAATAGAGCCACCAACGGTGTCCGACCCCTCCAGCTATTCTTAATAGCTGTAGATAATTAAGTTCGGGCCATGTGGGGTCTATGGGTACCTCTATGTGTCCACCAATACATGTGACAACCATGGCCATCGATAGGTTCTTACCAACATAGAAATTAGCGAACTCCCCATACGCGTCGATTGTTGTTGTCATACTTGCCTGTTTTTGTATTACCTCATTTTCTTGGATAGGCCTACTGAACACCAGCATAGGCGAGGCGAGGAGGAATACCAATATTAGGATGGCAGCCTTACGCATACATCCCACCTGTTTTTCCTATAATAATAATAGTACTTCCCACATTAAAAATATTCCAGCTACCCTCCAGTTTAGTTGCCAGTTACAGATATATTGTATCATGCTCAAGAGGAATTGAGGTCAGAAACATTCAATATAAATTGGGCCAAAGGCTGATCCGTATTGAAATATTGCTGGGGCCGGTGGGTACTAGATGAGATCTCGTGTGGATTTCTACTCGAGGTTATGATTTTTCTATCTTATTAGGATCACATCTACGTATTCTCCAGCATCAATACCCTCCATTTCTTCACTAACTACGACGATTCCATCCCCCCTAATTAATGATGATAGTATCCCTGATCCAGATATCCTTATCGGCTCCGCCACATATTCCCCATCACGTATATGGATCTTTACCCGTGCGAACGTTCTAATACCGGGCTTCGACCATATCTTCCTGGAGAGTTTTGCTCTTATTCTTGGTTGGATTATTGGCCTAGCCACATTGGATATATGTTCTATTAGTGTCTTCATTATTGTTATTCCACAAATATATGTCGCTACTGGGAGACCAGGGGCCCCCAACACGATGAACTTTTCCCCAATTTTTCCAGCACAAACAGGTTTTCCGGGTTGTATCGAGATGCCATGGAATATTATTTGTCCCATGTTTTTTATTGCTCTGGGTATGAGGTCTCTTCTCCCTATGCTGGTACCGCCGACGGTTATTAGTACGTCAGATACTTCCATCGCCTTCCTAATATTTTCCTCTATGGCCCCCCTATCGTCTGGGCATATGCCTAGGTCTACTACTTCACATCCATATTTCCTAGCTAAGCCGATCACGATCTCTCTACTATACTCAAGGATTTTTCCAGGCCTCAATTCTTCTGGATCATCAACGAGCTCATCACCACAAGCCATGACCGATACTATGGGTCTCCTGTAGACCTTTATGTGTTTTATTCCCTGTGCCTTAATTGCCGATATATCTTGTGGAGTAAGACGCTCCCCCCTCATCAAAATTTTTTCTCCAACCCTAAAGTCCTCTCCACGCTGTGAGATGTTGTCGCCAACAGAGACACTAATGTATACGTATAGAGTATGTCCAGACCTATCAGTAAACTCCACGGGGACAACAGCATCCGCACCGGGAGGGATCTGGGAGCCGGTATGTACATATACAGCCTCCCCCCTCCCCACAGACCCACCGAACGGCCTACCAATATCCGACTCCCCAACTATCCTTAGTATTCTTGGGTTTTCAGGACTGGCACCAATAGTGTCGCTGGAAAATACAGCATACCCATCCATGGCAGCCCTATCATAGGGAGGTATGTCAATAAGAGCCACAATATTCTCAGCAAGCACCCGGTCCAGAGCCTCCCTTACTGGAACCTCCTCCACATCCCTTATCCTAGGAGAACAGGACTTTATTAACTCTATCGCCCTACCCAGTGGTATTAGCTTATCAAAAACCATGAGGAAAACACCAGCATATCCATAATACCGAATCTTTGTGGATTTATAAGGAACAAATTACATTCTCTATATCAAATAACCTAGCACTTCAAAAAGCTAGCACTACAAGGAAGTCCGCTCTTCATATATTTTTAAATTATCATTAGTAATTATAATTATGGTGTGTATAATGAATCTCGCTTTACGGGTTTTGAGTAGCTTGACGATTAGGAGGAACGCTAGAGAGCTCGCATCCAGTTTGGGTGTACGTGTCGAGTCTGTACGTAATATTATTAGTGTTTTAAAATCACTTGGGCTCATCAAGGGTAGGGGTGAATACATTATTACTGAGCTTGGTAGGATCGTTTTGGAGCATAATATTCGGAGGAATGATGAATCAATGAGGCTTGAGGAGGCCATTAAGAAGGTTAGGGATTCTCGTGGTTATGTTGCGGATAGGGGGGATCTTGAGGATGAGAGAGATAGGGGTTTGTTGGAGGTAATTGTTCTTGAGTAGTCTTGAGTATTTGGATGCTGGGATATTCGTGGCCAGTGTTGATAGGAGTCATGTTGCCTATAGGGAGTGTGAGAGCTTACTGCTAGGGCTCATAAGGGAGGGAAGAGCACTGACTAGTCTGGCAACACTGGAGGAAGTATTACATAGGGTGAGGACTATACCTAGTGCTGAGGAGTTTATTGAGGTACTTCTGGAGAGTAGAGGGCTCGTAAAGATACCATTAACATTTGACATATTTAGGGAGTCCATGCGTGTTGTTTTTTAGGTATGGGATAGATGCCTTTGACGCCATAGCGATAGTAACCGCACTGATGAATGAGGCATCGGTATTCTGGACTGTAGATGTGAGGCTTATAGATTGCATAGAGGCCCTCAGAGACTCTTGGCCCGATATCTCGAGGATCCGGTTTAGATGCCCAATAAGCATGGATAGGCTCAGAGTACAATCCAGAGAGAGGCATACCCAGAAAGCTAGGAGGAACATTGAGAACGCAATATTAAATCTCCCATATACCAAGGAATTAAAAATGCGGAGAAAGGATTTCTTGTTGGCTACTGAGGAAGCCATGAAGTTTCTTGACGAGATCATTGAGAAGTATGCGTCAAAGCCAGAGTGAAATAGTATCGTCCGCCCATTGCTTCCCAAGTATTGGGTACCCTTCCCGTAGCTCATTCAGGGGAACTAGAAACCTTAGACACGCTGGATATCTGCTGGGCGATTATTTCTGAGAGTTTTTGCTGGAGCACCATATACTCGGATGCCGCCCTAAGTATTCTCTGCCTAGTTTTGTCGATCTCCTCTACCAGACCAGCAACGTGGGACAAATCAACATGCTCTAGGATCCTAACCAGAAGTTTTGCTTCATGTATCCATCTTGGAACATCCTCCCTTATTGTTTCCTCCAAGTCACTTTCAGGCACTATCCTCTCATAAAAGCCCAAGGAGTGCAACTGCTGGCCAAAGTACATATATGTTTTCAATATATCCTTTCTCCCCAGAGCCTTCAGTATTTTTATGAATAATAGCAGCTTGTCGCAACCAGACAGGCTTTCCTGAGGTTCTCTATGGCACTCCAAGACTTCTCGGCAGCATCATATACATCCCCAGAATCCAACAATTCTAAGGCCTCCCTATAGTCCCTATCAGCACTAGACAACAACTCATCCACACTCCTCTCCATATATACACACCCAATGGATTAACAGTATGGTGAATCCCTAAGCTAAATAAATACAAATCCATCACAAAAATTGATAATTAAAATCTTTTTCTGTTGGGGTCTGGCAGAATTCTGGAAAGTACAAGCTTAACTATGACTGTGGTGTTATCAATCGCTTTCTAGGGGTCTTGAGAAACTATGCCTATATAGCGTTCCAACCTAACGCTTCTAGTCTAGGATCTACGAGATAGCATGCAACGACAAGCAAGATCCTTAAAGCGTTACAATATAATAATCGTGCTATTCTTACATTATAATGCTTCCAATAATAGGCAATTTATGTTGGAACATACCTATGGGTTCGGTTGTTCTGAGGTTGGTAACCTGTAATGAGAGATCTATTTGCTTATTTGGCCTATTTCTAGGATCATCCTGTCTAGTGTTTCCTCGATTTCGGGTGCTCTACTCCGCATAAATTTCCTTAGGATGAGTAATATTTCCCTTGCGTACTGTATTGCTCTTCGGATAGTTTTTGTGCTGGCTAGT
>CAZVPA010000135.1:0-5981 GCA_964628995.1 uncultured Nitrososphaerota archaeon
GAGGTCGAGCCCCTAGAGGAGGAATGGTTTGAGGTAAGGGCAAAAATAGTAAATGAATCAAAAATTGCCGTCCCCGAGCACATATTTACCGACAGAATACCCGAGACGTTTGAACTTGATGAGCGATCAATAAATCCTCCCGCTGAGTCAGTGGAGATACTACCAGAAGGTGGAGTATTGGTACGCTGGAAACTGAGCTTTGCTCCAGGAGAGGAAAAAACCGTATCCTATAAGGTCAAGGCTAGGGTGCCCGAGGCTAGAGTAGCAGACCTCTACGAGCTTTATGAAGAATAGTGTGTCTTGTTTCTCATTTTTATTTTTCTTGTCTTCTTATCCATATAGAGTTTTTTATATTTCTCTTTCGAGTAATAGAAGTTTGTTGAGTAGGTGTTTGGTGACCAATGCTATGAGTGCTGGCATGGAGGAACAGATAGAGGGGATAAGGATAAAGGCCACATCATCAAAATCGCGTGTACTTAGACGGTTAATGTTAAAGTTCCTACTTAATGAATGGCTAAAGGAAAAACTCAGTAAAGAGGCTCCTCTTGCGGGATTTATCTGCGCAGATATTCAGCCAGCTTCCTTGGGCTATAGAATATATATTACATGTAAGAACCCAAGGATCCTTATAGGCCGTAGAGGGCGCCGTAGAAACATGCTGATAGAGGAAATAAAGAAAAAGTTCAACATCAATATATCTCGTCTAGAAATAACAGACCTAAAGACCCCGGTAGAACTCAATGCTCAGCTTGTAGCGGAGGCCATTGCTAGGGCTATTGAGCGAGGAGCGAACCCCCGGAGGGTGGCATATTTCTATATAAGGCAGGCGATGGAGAAGGGTGCTGTTGGGGTCGAGATAAGGATAAGGGGGAGGCTTAGGAGGAAGCGTTCACACAAGCTTCGCTTTGCGTCTGGCAAGATATTATACACGGGGGAAGTGGCCGAGAAGTATATCTCATATGGCTATACGAGGTTTCAGCTACGAACAGGGACTGTGGGTGTTCAGGTCAAAATTGTCCTACCAGAAGCATTGGACCATCTTGTTGATAATTTTGAGATAGTGGATCCTGAAGAGGCGGAGCCGGAAATCAGGGCGATAGAATCTGAGATAGACTCGGAATTTTCAAGAGTTCTTAATAGTGTCGGACGTATTGAGGGTGTGGAGGAGCATGAGGGCTGAAGAAATAAGGAAGCTTTCTCCAGAGGAGCGACTGAAAAAACTTCGTGCCCTGAAGATAAAGCTTATTACCTTAAAGACACGTCTAAAGAGGGGCGGTGTAACTAACACGTCAGAGATAAGGAACGTTAAGAAGGACATAGCTAGGATCCTCACAGTAATGAGGGAGCTTGGTGAAGTATAATAGTCAAGAAGTATCCCATATCCGCTCTAAGATCCTTCATTGGTGGCAAAGTTCTTGTACTATATTCGACTAACAAAAAGCTGATTGGTCTATCTGGACTCATTGTTTTTGAGTCCAGAAATGTATTCTACGTGGATTCTGGTGGTAGAATCAGGGTTGTCCCGAAGAAGGGCACGATATTCATGATTGATCTTAATAACAGGAGAATCATTGCGAGGGGGGAGTTCCTCCAGCAGAAGTTTACGAAGTTGAGGAAGATCGCCAGAAAGTAATCTTTATGGGGTTTTCCATGATAAGATGTGGTCTACTGGGGAAGCCTAATAGTGGCAAATCAACATTCTTTGCCGCAGCCACGGGCAAGGATGTTAAGATTGCTGATTATCCATTCACCACGATAGAGCCCAATGTGGGTATGGGATATGTTACTCTGACATGTGTATGTAAGGATTTTGGTGTGAAGGATAATCCAAGGAACTCCGTGTGTATTGATGGTATTAGGTATGCCCCGGTAGAGATATGGGATGTTGCTGGGCTTGTACCTGGGGCTTGGCAGGGGAGGGGCCTTGGGAATAAATTCCTAGATGATTTAAGGCAAGCTGACGTATTGATACATATTGTTGATGCATCAGGAAGATATGATAGTGATGGTAGGGATCTTGGGAAGCCAGGTATGTGGGATCCGATAAGGGATATAGAATTTCTTGAGGAAGAGATAGCACGTTGGTTCTGGCAGATTTTGAAAAGGAATTGGCAGAAATTTGCTAGGAGGGTAGAGGCGGAGAAGAGGGATTTCTCAAGTAGTTTGGCTAAACTATTATCGGGCCTAAAAATAGGGCGGAGGCATATCGAAGTTGCACTAGATAATACTGATCTGAATCCAGAAAAACCCACTGCCTGGTCGGAGGAGGATATATATGTTTTTGCCAAGGCTTTACGTGAGGCATCAAAACCAATAGTGGTCGTCGCCAATAAAATTGATATCCCCCTCGCGGAGGAAAATTATCGGAGAATGGTTAGTAGGGGCATTGACGTGATTCCGGCTTCAGCCCTCGCAGAGTTTGCATTGATAAGGTTTGTCGAGAAGGGAGCCATAAAGTATGTACGTGGATCCTCAGAATTCGAGATAATACGAGAGGACATATTATCGGGTCGTGAGAAAATTCTGTTGGAGAAAATAGAAGAATTGCTCAGAAAGTGGGGTTCTACTGGTGTCCAAAAGGCAATAAATCACGCAGTGTTTGATGTTGGGGGGATGATCGCAGTGTTCCCAGTAGAGGATGAAAACAAATTGACAGATCATAAGGGTAATGTTCTTCCAGATGTGTATCTGGTGCCCAAGGGAACCACAGCGAGGGAATTCGCTGGAATAATACATACCGATCTGGCTCAGACATTTATATATGCTTTGGATGTAAGGACCAAGAGGAAGCTTTCAGCGGACTATGAGCTAAGGCATAGGGATGTTATCAAGATTTTTGCCGCAGCAAGGAAGAGATAGGGGTAACATCCTTTCCTCGAGAATATTTGTTTCGTTCTTCTGGGGGATTCTGAGGATTCCAACTCGTTCTCGGAGGTAAATAGTACTGTTTAAATATCCTAATTTTTAGGCTTTGAACCATCGGAATATTGTTGGTAGGGATAAGGTGTCACATATGGCGACGCCGACGGCTGGAGCAATACCTGTTTTGATACTGAAGGAAGATACAGCAAGGGAAAGAGGCCGCCAAGTTCTTCACAGTAATGTTTCAGCAGCAGTCGCGTTGGCGGAGATTGTAAAGACCACACTTGGACCTAGAGGGATGAACAAGCTTATGGTTGACTCTCTAGGGGACATAATAATTACAAATGATGGTGCCACAATACTTGACGAGTTGGATGTGGCACATCCTGCCGCAAAATTGATAGTTCAAGCCTCTAAGTCGCAGGACTATACAGCAGGTGATGGGACAACAAGTGTTGTTGTCCTGATTGGTGAGTTTCTTAGTGGTGCAGACAAACTTGTCGATAAGGGTATTCATCCAATAGTAATAACGAGCGCTCTAAAAAAGATAAGGAAGAAGCTATTTGAGTTTCTGGACGAGTTAGCTTGGGAGGTAGACATAGAGAAGGACAAAGAAACGCTAATTAACGCGGCGATCAGTGCATTAAATTCCAAGCTTCCAGAGGCTGAGAGGAGGCTCTTCGCGGAATTGGCTTATGAGGCCGCAATCGCTGCATATGATAAGGATAGAAATTATCTTGATCCAGACTTAGTGAACATAATACAAAAGGAGGGTAAGACACTTAGTGATACTATTCTAGTTAAAGGAGTAGCGATTGATAAGAAGGTTGTTCATCCAGAAATGCCGAAAATTAAGAAGAACGCGAGAATAGCACTGATCGACCAGAACATAGAGGTTGAGAAAGCTGATGTGACAAGCAACGTTACGGTAGATAGCATAGAGGCCTTCGAAGAGCTTCGGAGAAGAGAAAGAGAACTTATTAAAGAGATGGTTCAAAAACTGATAGATCTAAAGGTTGATGTCCTATTC
This sequence comes from uncultured Nitrososphaerota archaeon, assembly GCA_964628995.1. Lineage (GTDB taxonomy): Archaea > Asgardarchaeota > Njordarchaeia > Njordarchaeales > Panguiarchaeaceae > Panguiarchaeum. The sequence goes on from CAZVPA010000135.1 coordinate 3,893, forward strand.
TGCCAGCGAGGAATAAGTGATCAGGCACAAGACATTCTGGCTAAAAATGGAATCATGGCGGTTAGAAGGGTGAGAAGAAAAGATATGAGACTACTAAGTAGAGCCACAGGGGCAAAAATTGTCAGTAATATTGAGGATCTCCGCGAGGATGACATTGGCTTTGCTGGACTTGTCTACCAGAAAAAAGTGGGGGAGGATCAGATGGTCTTTGTTGAGGAACCAAAATATAAGGGTGCAACAACTATCGTAATTCGGGGTGCAAGCAAGCATGTAACTGACGAAGCTGAAAGAGCTCTTCAAGATGCTATCAATGTCCTTAAGGACATTCTTGAGGACAAGAAAATTGTTGGTGGTGCTGGAGCAACAATGATGGCGCTTGCAGTAAAACTGAGGGAGTGGGCTGAGAAGACAGAGGAATTGAATGGTAAGGAAAAGGAGGTAGCGAGAGTGTTCTGTGAGGCCTTGGAGGCTATACCTAAAGCACTAATAGAGAATGCGGGAGAGGACGTGATAGATACGCTAGGTGAGCTCCAAAGAAAGAATGTCAAGGAGCCAGGAGAGTGGGGCTTTGATGCCATAAAGGGTGAGGTCATAAAGGTCAAGGAGAAAGGTTTGATAGACCCCTATAGAGTTGTTGCTAATATTCTTTCGACAGCCATAGAGACTGTGACAACTATCTTAAGGATAGATGAGATTATTGCCAGTAAGCCTAAAGAAGAGAAAAAGGAGAAGAAGGGCAGAGAAGAAGAAATAACACCTCCTCCTCAGAGGGCTCTCTAGCATAGTTTCACAATGTTGTCCTCTTTTTTTGCTTTCAGTATATTCTTCCGGATGAGATAGTCAACGGCTTTTTCTACGGTTTTCTCCTCCATACCGAGCTTCTGGGCTATTTCACTGATACTTATTTCTTGGTGTGATGTGATAATATCGATAAGTCTTTGTGTGTAATTCCTTCCTCGGATATCGGATCCAGATTTTATTGATGTTAGCTTCCCCATGTTTTTCTTTCCACAGTTTGGACATACCCATACAGCCATAATACTGATGGTGATGTTCCCATGCTTATCAGGCATGGGGGCTACCTTATGCCATGTTTTTAGTACATATTTATCTCCTAGCTGCCTGAATGTTGAACCGCAATACTTACACTTGATGTATCTTGCTTTTTTTGGCATTGGTGTTCACTACTGGCAACTAATATTGATAGTGAAACTAGCTATTAAGGGGTTCATATGAAGGACTTTGAATATGACTTTGTCAGAAGATATTTGGGAACCATTCTGATAGAATCATTAACAATAACAGTTGGTAATTTACATATGAAGACTCCTATAAATCCATCAGTTCGGTACATAATGAGTAATATACTAAATGATGATATTGGCATTAGGGATATCGCCATAAGATGCTTAAAACAAGTACGTAGTTTTACCATAAACAACGTTGATATTTCGGTTTTTTTCGACACACAGAGTCTATTTTGGTCTGTTATAGCTACGAATAGCGGGCATAGAAGACTAGAGATACATGTTTATGTGTTATATCCTTTTTTGTCCCATGTTATATATCTATATAGATTAATCGAGAGAGAACTATTAGTGAATCTAAATACATCTGCGATTGTCTCTACTATTGATTCTATCGTTGATAAGGCAGTTGTATATAGACCATACTATTATATAAGTATAAACGGCAAGATCGAACGTTTTTCCTCATATATTCTAGAGAAAATCCAAACAAGCAGAGTAACCCCGAGTAAAGCTGTTATCCAAGCGGTCTCCGAAAGACCTACTGTGGTAGATAAAAAGTTTAGGACAACAAAGATAGAGGATGACGCGTATTTCACGTATTTCCTCATTAGAGAGAATCTACCACTCTACCTACTATTTCCGAATCTCCAAGCAATAAATCGCCTCAAAGAATTATATGGATGGAACCAAGTGGAGGTAACACCGATAGAGTCAGTGCAGAAATATGGTATCCTTCTCCGGAAAATAGCGGCACTTCAAAAAGATCTTTCACACAGAAGAAGGGATGCGGGGGGCGGGATTCGAACCCGCGAAGGCATACGCCACGGGATCTTGAGTCG
>CAZVPA010000136.1:0-5960 GCA_964628995.1 uncultured Nitrososphaerota archaeon
GATGTGCCGACTGCTCAATATCATCAATCAGCACAAGTTTTGGTGAGAGGTATTCCAGTGCTAACGCCACTAGTAGTGTTCTCTTTATGCGCTCCCGAGATCAGCTGGATCCAAAGGATATTGGAAAAGGGGTGGAGCCTCCAATATGGCTGTTTTCCCAGAGATATTTCTGTCTATGATCACATTAAATTTCTGTTTTTGTTCTTCGATGTCCGTGTTGGCTAGAGATTACTAGCTAAAGATTTGATTTTTAAAGAATATCTCCTAATAAACTCCAAATATGTGGAGGCCCCCGAGGTTTAGGCAACAAAATACTGGTTACTCCACATAATAATATTGTCTTTAAATAGATAGCTGCTGGAAAATGTGGATAATTTCCAAACCGCTACAACCATTTGGTGACGCATCCTTTTTTCCTGTCCGTTAAGAGCCCAACATACCTGAGTAGCCAGATATATGTCTGCCTTGGACATACACACGAATTTTTATAGCATTATTCTGTATTGTATTATAGTAGTATTGTATTATTGGAGTAGGTGGTTTATTTGGGTGGCAAGGTAACAAGTATTAGGGTGGATCCCGAGCTCTGGAAGCGTGCTAAGATTGCGGCAATTGAGGAGGGTGTTACTCTAAGCGATCTAATCCAAGAGGCCATAAGTATAGTTGTTGATTGGCGCCAGCTTGTGGATGAGCTCCAATTGAATGTGGATCAGAACTTGTTGGAAAAAATGATTAAGGCCAAATCCCGTGGAAGGAGCCCATTTATTATTGTTTCCGATAAGACCGCTGTCGAGCTTGTTAGAGAGGGAAGGGATAGATGGCTGTAGTGTATGTTGATACTAGTGTCGTTATTGCCAAGTACAAGCCTGGTGATTTGCTATATCGGGATGCCAATAGGTTTTTTGAGAGAGATTATGACTTCGTAATTTCTCCCATAACCCTAATGGAGCTCTATTCGGTTCTAGCTAGAATAAGACCTTTCCTTAGATTGGAGAAGGGGTTAGGGAATACAAATGTAGATACTATCGTGGCATTTATAATTCATGACCTAAAATTGAGACTTGTGGCGAGGAGTTTTATGACCAAACTGCAGGTATTTGGAGCAAAAATTAGGTTGCCCCTCGAATACCACCTAGCAATAAAATTCTCAGAAAGACTCCAATTAAAAACACTTGATATGCTACATATCGCATACGTATACATGCTCAGAGACATGCTAAACTATTTTGTCACCTGTGACGACGACATCCTAAAAGCTAGGAACACTATTGAGCAACAGATAGGTGTAAAAGTTAGGAGACCATCCGAACTCATATAATTAGGGTATACACAAACGACCCCCATTGATTCACACACTAGCTACTCTCCCTACTCCTGATACATAAGGCATATCTATGTTCCCTTTTTCATTCTAATATCCCCGCTGTAAAAATTTTACAAGAATCCTTAGAGATCCTCATGCTCGAAGTATGACATACTTGAACTAAAAAACTGAAGAAGCAACCATCATCTCCCATGAACCTAATAATTCCCTATTCCTCCACATTGTGTTGTTCCTCAGTTGATCTGTGGGACCGAGGAATAATAATGATGTACCCATAATAGTTGCTTGGTGGCGGAATAATTGGTCTGGGATCCACCATCAATGCTGGATGTTCCTCACTTATGTGGAGCCTCTCATCAACGAGTAGTGAGTACCTAATCCCATATTTCTCGCTCTTAAGCCTTAGTTCTCTCTTCGAAACCAATAACCTTATCTCAAACCATGAGTCATTTGCGGGTTTTCCAACCAATACTTGATAGATTCTTGAAAGGATTACATCTATCACATCCCACTCATAGATTGGTAAGTCAACAATAATAGAGGAACCCCCATCAATCTCATAATACTCAACACTAACATCGCTAGACAGCCATGAGACTCCCTGCTTATCCAACCAATCTTTGAACGCTTTGAGAAGCTCCTTAATGTCCCCCTCGAACTTTCCAATAAACTCTTTCTTATTCTCCATCCTAGAGTAGAGTTCTAGTGGATCAACCCTCTCCGCCAGCCATGCAGCATATAATAACGCCGCAGTTATATCATCCCTAGATAGGGATGGATATTCCTCCAATATCTCATCCCAGGACCAGCCCGAAGCCAGCAATCTAAGAATAAACCCAACCCAAATCCTCGTCCCCCTAATCGTCGGTTTACCAAAACATACCCTAGGATCAACTGTTACTCTCCGACTTATGAACCTGAGCTCCTCAATATCACCATTAAACAAAATTGGAGATCCCTTCCTCATCCTCAACATGGACATCTTCAGGTCTCCAGTCCAAACAAAAATGTTCAATTATGGATCCTTCAAGGCGTTAATAAATTCGTTAAGGCTCTTAGAGTTCTTAATTGCCGTGTTCATATCTATGTTTTTCACTAGCTCGTACAAGAGAGCCTTGCTCTTAACGTATCTTTTGTTTTTCTTCATGAACAACGTATCTAGATACTCATTGGGTCTCTCTATGGATTCTGGATCTATTTGTCGTGTGGTTATCCCTAAAGTCTTTTGAAGACATGAAACGTCCGCTAAGATCCAGGCCTCTATAGCATACTGGACAATTATGCCATAATATTTTGCCAAATGTTGTACTCTTTGTCTTATCGTCTCTAGATGTTTCCTTATTGTTTCTTCCTTGTACTCATGGAGATCTTTCAATACGATTATTTTTTCTATCCTTGCACCCTTACCCATATATTTGGTGGCCCTTGCCACTATTTTGTTTGCAATTTTTGTCGGTCTGTTTCCTCTCATAAGTAGTATATCCGCATGTTTTCCTAGCCTATTTAAGAGTGCCTTAACGGCCCCCTTATCGCTCTCTCCCTCAACGGCTATGATCAGCATTAGACCTCACCCATGAGACCTGAAAACCAGGCCTCCCCCAGTGTCCCTCCTTCCTCCAGATATTTCTTAACCACACTAATCTCATCAGTATCAATGAGTCTCCTGAGTTTCGTTTCCCCATTAATCTTCGTCACCAGAATAATATCTCTTGGCTCGACATAGTCAAGCAGATATGGGGAGTGCGTAATTATAATCACTATCTTACCGAATTTCTTTATAATATCGACAACACTCTCAAGTAGATGAGGGTGAATGAAATTTTCTGGCTCCTCATAAGCAACAACAGAATTTTCGCCGAAAAGAGAGACAAGCAGGGCTAATATCCTGAGAGAACCATCCGAGAGAAACTCGGGATCTATAAGCATATCAGAATACTTCTCCCTAAATGCTATCCAAACATTGTCCTCTCTCAGCACTGGGACGATCTCCTTCACGTCTGGAATAAGCATCTTGAACACACTCTCAAGCTCGTTAAAACGGGCACGATTCTCAAGATAATAATGGAGTACCACACGTGCCAGGTTGTTCCCTCTCCTTCCAAGCTTAGGAGAAGCCCTAACATGAGATTTCGATCTCATAACCTCTGGGTCAAATGAATATGTATATATCGAGGATAGAAACTTGGCAATATCTCTCAAACTAGCACATGCGTCCAATTTAATAATCTGCGACAGTGGGATAGATATCCTGCCAACAATCGTTCGTTCTTTATGAAGAGAAACGGTTTTCTGCACATTTTCAACTGTTAGGTAGTATATCTGCTCGCTTTCTGGCGTCGAGACTCTTCTGAAAATGAGTTTTTCATTGCTATACACTTCTTCTCTAAGAGAGCCCAACCCCATCTGCAGGAAATATTTAGCACTATTAAATCCTAACTCAAACTTTATGTCTCCTCCCCGACCTAAAAAGGTAATATCCTCAAAATCCCGCCCCTGAAACAGGTGATTAATAGCACCCACACCCTCCCTTACAAACCTAGAAACGAATTCTAACGCCTTAACAACATTACTTTTACCGCTAGCATTAGGACCTATCAAAACATTCAGATTATCAAACCGTATGGACACATTACGAAGGCTCAAAAAATTCTCGACCACGAAGATTAAGCTCAAGGTAAGCACCCCCAAAGCATATCACTGACTCACTACATAACCCTAACAGAGCAACTAACACTTATACTATATAAAAGTCCACTTATATTGATAATAGACACTCATAGTATCTAGCAAAGCACTATGTTTATTGATCATTGTTTTGAGGCGATATCCTCCGAGCATCTCTTAGGAGGCATTAGGGACACTTTTGTGTAGAATTGTTGCTATTTTATTGTGATTAAGGTATATCTACTAGGAGCAGAGGAGAATAAAGTGAGGTATCCACTTTCATTTTTGAGTCTTTTAATATCTATTTTATGTTTTCTTTAATTTGAGTGCGAGGTGTTTGTTATGTCTTCCCGTGTTAGAGTTCATGTGTCCAATCTTAAATATATCGTTGATTCCTCAGGGAATAAGATTGCGGTTGTTGTGCCTATTGACGAGTATAATGAGCTTCTGGAGGATCTTCATGACCTCGCGGTTATTGCTGAGAGGAGGGATGAGCCTACTGTTTCCTTCGAGGAGGTCAAGAAGAGGCTAAGGGAGCGTGGGATCATATAGGATTGAATGGAAGAAGTCCGCAGAGAAAGACCTCGACAGGATCCCTCGAAAAATTATATACAAGATATTAGAGGCTGTGGAGTCCCTTAGGAGTAACCCGTTTCCTCGTGGAGCAAGGAAGATCGCTGGTACCGAAAAGTTCTTTAGGATACGAGTTGGGGACTATAGGATAATATACTATGTGGATGAGGAGAACAAGACAATAACAATATACTATGTTCGCCACCGTAGAGAAGCATATAGGGTGTTCTGAACCGTATCACATACTACGATATAGAGCCGTGAGAAACAAGAGTATGTTTTCCCATGCTAAACTCGCTTTTCCCTTGAATTTCTTCGTATGCTCTAGAAGTTCTTCAATGGCATACCCAGAGATATATAATTCGTGCTTTGTCCTAGGAGTGGAAACTTTTTCTTATGACAAATCGTGTCAAATTGTATCATATGGTCAGATAGAAAATTTGATTTTTCATGGAGACTGTCCCTGCTAAATCTAGGCTTTGATGTCCCCTGTTCTGTCTGTCCCACGACTTTCCACCTGTCCCATTAACGAAACGCCAAACAACGGGACGAACGATAATAACGCATACCAAACATAGCATACAATTAAAAGTAGACGTATCGAAGATAGTGCCCCTATTCCATCTAACTCCAAGTAATAAAATTTGTGTCATGTATCCGAAACGCTTTCCACCTGAGACTCCGTGCTGATGTCCCGTATGGGACGGGCATAAAACAATCAGCATCATCAGTTATGTTGCACATGGATTATTTGTCTATAAACGATGATGTCAAAAGGCAATGCGGGTGTCCCAAAAGCGTCCCATGACTTTTCATGTTTTATCTTGTAGAGACATCAACATTGAGTGTTTGAGTTTTTGGCCTACATGCTTGTTTTCCTCATTCATCGCTTAGTATGAAAATTCGTTTACTTTAAATTTTGTTTCCTGCATGTCTTTTCATAAGCCAATACTACGACTTAGAGAAAATACTCTGAAAACTGGAAGTGGTGGGGACAATCTAAGAGAACTTCTTTAGAGACAAGCTCTTTATGCGGCAAAAGTTACCTAGAGACCTCCAAAATTATGAGGGCGTTTAACAGTCCTCTCGAAGTAACTCGAAGTATTCCTCCCTACTAATACCAACCTCGCTAATAATGGCTCTAACCAAGCTAGGCTTCACCTTCCTCCCAGGGTGCACGGGGATAACAGTCCTACGGCCACGACCATCAGATAGTATAACATGAGAACCTTTCTGTCTTATTGGGGGTGAAACCTATTTTTCTCAGGATCTTGATGAGTTTGTAGGGATCAATGGGTGTAATTCTAGACAATAACACTCACACGCTCAACACGCACGATTCTTCGGCCCAGTATTTCCATCTTCTCTTCCTCTGTTAGGGTTTCTAGGTATAGTTCTA
>CAZVPA010000137.1:0-5959 GCA_964628995.1 uncultured Nitrososphaerota archaeon
TTTTCATATGGAATCTGAATAAAATTCCACAATTTTCCATATATGATCATATAATATTATATTTAAATATTCCACCTACGAGAAAGCATCATCAAATATTATAAACATAATTAGGAGGCAGTAAGGTATATGTAACAATTTGACAGGTCTCTGATCCGTCCACCAGTAACTCAGCAATATCTTTTCGTATTGTTCTATTGGGGTTTCCGTGAGGTATACTGGTTGTTTCTGGTGGTTTTGTTGGTTGTGTTCTGGTAATGCGGGAGAACCTCCCTCCATATTTGTTCCTTTTTGTGATCCCGTCTTGTCTTTTTATTCGTCTAGCCTGTCATTATTTGTCTGTGTTTGTTTTCAAAGCGACCAGCGAGTTGGGCTAAGGGGCACAGGATGACACAGAAAACTAATAAAATCAGGCGTATTCTCGGTGTGCCTCTATAAAGTTTATATTATGATAATTTTTGGAATCGATGACTGATGTTGGTGCTCTTCTATGTCTACTAATGTGGGTAGGCTTCGTGTTAGGGTTTTATGTGTGTTGTTTGTTTTGGTGCTTGGGGCTCCCGTATTCTCATCTATGTGGAACTCCGAGAATTCAATAGAACACTTTTTAATGGTTGTTGGTTCCACCAATGGGCCTATTACCATTATGCAGCCGTCTTCCTGGTATATGCTTATTGATGAGCCTGGGTACTATAGGCTGGATGAGGATATCATAAACTGTACGGCTGAGTGTTGTATCTATATTACTGCCAGTGATGTGGTCCTCGATGGGGCTGGGCATTTGGTGGATAGTGGTGGAAGTGCTAGTTATGGAGTATATGTCTATAATGCGACGAATGTTGTGATCAAAAACTTGAGGCTGAGTGATTGGAGTGAGTATGGAGTTTATGCCTCATTCTCCAATAACACCCAAATAGACAGCAATACTATATGGAACTGCACATATGGTATCTATTTAACCGATTCAGACAATTGTGAGATCAGCAACAACATTATAGAGAATTCTAGTTGGTGTGGTATACATATAAATGCCGCATGGTATCCTGAGGTGAACAATAATACCGTTAAGGGATCGTACTACATAGGGATTTCTGTGGAGTTTTCAAGGTGGTGCGAGATAGCAAACAATACCATCATATCGAATGAAAACGGGCTATACATACACTACTGTACTGGAGCGAAAATCCATAGCAACATAATCCTTGATAATTATGGTGAGGGGCTACATCTTGACAATTCGGACGAATGTAGTATATATAATAATACGATAGAGCGAAACAGTAATGTTGGATTATGGGTCGATGATTCAGCAAACAATGAGATCTCCTGGAATGTCATAAGACAAAACGACAAGGGTATATGGCTCTATTTTTCAGAGAGAAATAGGCTATATTGTAACACGATCGAGAATAATACGTTCTGCGGACTAGAACTATACAACTCACAGAATGATGAAATATTCGCGAATAACATCATAGATAATTTCGAGCAATATGAGATTTCGGAGTCATCCTCCACACTATATTCCTCGGAACCAATAATGTATTCATATCGAGGACAGATCTATACCAACCATACCGGAAATTACTGGAGTGACTATAATGGTACAGACACGAACGGGGATGGTATCGGGGAGACACCATACGGTCCAGACAAGTACCCACTCGTTGGAATAGTCGGAGAGGAAATCAAGATTTTGATTGATAGGACACCACCAGTGATAGAGATAATATCACCCTCAAACAACTCGATACTAAACACGACAAGAGTAACAATTGTTTGGAGGGGGAGTGACGATTTATCAGGGATAGACCACTATGAGATTTATGTGGATGATGTGCTTGTGAACGATAGTATTCCAGCGGGGCAGAATAATTATACTCTTACCCTTGGAGAGGGCAAACATACGATCGAGATAAAGGCCATCGACAAAGCTGGGAATGAAGCTATATGCAGAGTAGTAATCACAATAAGAACATCAACCACAACAGGGACAACAAAACCTGCAGAAGAAGAGGAAAGGGGGATACCTCCATATGCTATAGTTGTCGTGATAGTGCTCGCCATGGCTATTACTGCTACCGTACTGCTAAAAAGGACCAAGTCCTAACAACCCTCCTATTCTGAATCGTAATTACTTATAATCGGTTTTTGTCCGATGAGAATTTCTTTCTTCTGTGCTTTGGTATCTAGGTGATGCGATATATGCTATTCTCTATGTAGCATGTCTGCGTCTTGGTATGGTAGCTCACATCTCTTCTTTTGTTTGCTTTATTGTTTTTTTAAATTTTGGGTTCCCACCACCTATCTCCCTCCCAGGGGGGATTCATCCCTCAGATACAATCTGAGGGTTTCTTCCGCTATTTTTGTAACATGATGCTTGGTTCCTTCATATTTGACATTTTTCGACAAAAATTTGTAGAAATATGCCCAACTAGTTTATATTAGAGGGGTCGTCTCATGATAACGTTAAGTCAGTTGCGGCTTGTTGGGAAAAGGAAGAACCTCAGGAATCTCGATCAAATGTTGCAGGATTACATCCTAGAGAAAATAATGTACATTCTTGGTGTAATATGGTTTGATAGGGTTGTACTTAAGGGTGGTACCGCTTTATGTAAGTTCTATGGTGTCCCACGGTTCAGCAAGGACATAGATATCGAATTCGAATCAAAGAGCCCTCAAGATACCCTAGTCCTTTTCGAATCCATAAAAGAACATCTCAGAAAAGAAGGATTTGGGGTGAGCGACATCGGAAAACCAGGCGGAAAGAAGCCATGGGTATTTCACTCATTGTCGATATTCGTACCATCAATGAATCTTTATGGGGGAGCCCTAATCGAAGTGAAGACCGTAAAGAAACTCCCTCCTCATGAGGATCTGGAGTATGACTCTATGTATCCAGACATATTACCCCACAGCATCAAAGTCGCCAGCATTGAGTATATCCTTGAGGAAAAAGTGAGGGCGATAATGGATCTAAGCAGGTACCAGGTTCGCGACCTATTCGACGTGTATTACATTGTTCGGAGATTCGGTCTCCGAATCAGCGACATTCTTGGAGAGAAGTTTAACGAGTTCTGCAAAATCGCGAGAAGCATGCTTAGATACTGGAATGAACTTGTAGATATAGTACTCGTCGGGTTGCCTGAACCAGAGAAGGTAATGGAGACTATTGGGTGTACCTAAATGGTGTACACAAAGGAGATAATGAGGCTGGCCGAGAGGATCCCAGTAATAACCCCTACGATCGTCTCTAGGGCATTATTAATCCCCATAAAGAGTGCTAGGAGAGCCCTACTACACCTCCATAGGACGGGAAGGATCAGGAGGATATGCAAGGGATACTATACCTCATGTAAGGATGTAAGGATCATAGGGACACATCTAAATTATCCATCATACATCTCATTCCTAACCGCACTATCAATACACGGACTTACAACACAAGTAACCACAAGAATAGAATACGCGTCACTCCACAAATGGAGAGCACCAAAATGCACCGAAAACCTCGGTATAAGGTACATAAAAATACCAAAAAAGTTCTTTTTCGGATACACAAAAACACCAGAAGGATACTTCATAGCGGAACCCGAAAAAGCATTGATAGACATGATAATTACAGGGCAAAACCCGCAAATACACCCCATAGAATGGAACGAACTCGATCAAGAAAAACTAATCGAATATGCGAAAACCTCAGAAAGAATATACGACAGGCTACATCACTTATATAGACCACACCAGGTTGCATAGAATCCCAGCATACAATCATTATTTCGTATAGGTAGGTGTGCTCTTGTTGTTTTGACCATAATAGATACCCTTGGGTGGTCATTAGATTTTTATCTGGGAACAAGAATCTAAAAGCATCCTTCCTGATTCTTCTAGTTCATTTATGAGCGTTGGTACATAACCTATTTACCAAAATTTCTTTGTCACTTTCTTAATTTTTCGACACTTACTCTTGTGGTGGCTCCCACAGGTTTTTCATAATTATTGATTTTTATTCTTTAATGAGGTTACCACTACTATCGTTGGTGTTTGGTTTGATTAAGAAACTTTTGATTGAAAATTTCAAGTCTATTGTGTTAGCGGAGATAGACTGTAAACGTGTAAACATTTTGATTGAACCCCAAATACTGGGAAGTCCAATATTCTAGAGGCTATAGGTCTACTCTCATATATAGGTCGCTTAGAATCCACCAGGGAGTTCCTTAGGACAAACATGATTAGGGATCTATTTTATGATCGGGATATTTCCCGTGAGCTCGTGGTGTGTGCGGACAAATATGAGTTTCGAGCTGTATTGGAGGGCGAGCACATAGAGATAAGCATATCCTTTGGTGACAAAAAATCAATAACACGCATATATCCAGAGTCTATGCCGTCAGTCAAAGAAGATAACTTTCGCGTTTTTAGGTTCTATAGGCATAAGGGAGTTGGAACAAGAACCACGCCGACTGACTATCTTCTTCCACCAGATGGAAATAATATGCTGGGAATGTTGCTATCTAATGCCTCCCTAAGAAAGTTTGCGGGATCCCTATTTGAGGAGTTCGGATACACACTAGTACTAAAGCCTGATGAGAATAAAATCGAGATCATGAAAATTATTGATGGGGTTGCAATAACATTCGGCTTGGATTTGGTATCAGACACATTGCTTAGAACTTTGTTTAATTTCGCAATAATACTCACAAACCATGACTCTGTCATTGCCATCGAAGAACCAGAAACCCATGCGTTCCCATTTTATGTCAAACTACTAGCCGAGAGCATAGCTATGGATAGAAAGAACCAATATTTCATATCTACACATAACCCATACTTTGCTATCTCTATAATCGAGAAGACACCAATAAATGACATAAATGTCATAATTGTGAGCTATGAAAACTACCAAACAAAAGTAAATATAGTCTCACCAGATAGGCTTTCAGAAATCCTCGACTTAGGCGGTGACATATTCTTCAACCTAGAAAAATTTATTACATTATTAAGTAGGATCATATCGGGACTATGACTTATTGGGGATCTCCTATGGTATTCATCAGATAAAAGGAATAGTGAAAGTTCTTTGCCATAGCTCGTAGATTAAATATTAGCTGATCTTCTTTCTTCCCAAATATATCACCATAAAGGGTGCAGAATCTTTAGTTTATTTAGGGATAAAACTTTTTTTGACGCTTAAAATTGTAATTGTAGATTCTTGTTTTTCAGGATCCATATGTTCACCTCTGTATTTCTCTCCTTCTCTCCCATCGATTTGTGGGGCTTGACTGTTCAGGGTTGTGGGGAGGCTGAAGATATGCATTGTTTTGCAGGAGAGTCTTCACGGTGAATAGCGTCTACTTGGTGGAGCAATAGATTCATGCTCCCGAGCACCAATGCAAGGTTAAGACCTACTGGTTATGGGTCTTCTAGGAATTCTTCGATAATCTTATCCACTAGCTACCGGGGTATTATTATTGATGCTAGTTTTTGGTTTGTTATTTTTGTTTGGTTGTGGTTTTTTGAATGATACTATTGCGGAGACGAATCACAACATTTTTAAGTATGATATTGGGAGTTTATTGATGTGTGTTTTATATGTAGTCGGTTTATGGAGATGAGTTATATGGGTCTTTCGAGATATGAGCATAAAAGAATCCTTCTCTGTATAATTTCATTCATAGTGACCCTCTTTTTGGCTGGTTTGGCTGGACGCATATAGTCCCAGGTTTATAGCGAAGCGATGAAGCAGAGGGATATATTTCTTATTTTCAATGTGTTTATCGTGGGCCAGACCATTATTCAATTGTTGATAGGGATGGTTTTTGGGATCGCGATGACACCAGTCATAGTATTTATTATAGCTCCTCTTCTCGGCATGGAGATTGCACTAGAGAAAAGGATCAAGCTCACGAATGTGGTTGTTGTAGATGCCGAACCCGAGAACTCTGTATTCTCTGTGTTT
>CAZVPA010000138.1:0-5894 GCA_964628995.1 uncultured Nitrososphaerota archaeon
CCAATAAGTATGAGTATGAGTATATCCATATCCACTATACTGGTGGCCGTACCCCTATTGTCGATAATAGTGAAACCCTATGTATTCCCCAGCTGGGCTATAGTATATGTCATATACACACTAATTTTCCTGTGGTTTATTCTGAACTCAACCATGTTTATTGTCCAGCTATGCGATTTTTTCGCCTCAACAGGGGGGCTCTATCTCCTATTGGGCAGCGATAGAAATAGGGTTTTCCTATATCCAATACCAATAATTGTTGTCTCCGCATATCTCCTGTTCATTGTCTGGTACATGGATATGGTATTCCCAGATATAGTCCTGGCTCTGGCTCCAGTAATCCCAATATTACTTATTCATAGCCTTGCTAAGGGTATGGGCAGGCCTGTCCGTTCAGCATTGAGCATCTATACGCTCTCCATAATATATCCAGCCATAGGTTTTGTTGTTGGTTTTGGAAGAGGTAACCTTGCGTTCTGGGCTGTAATCACAATAATTTCAACACTATTTACAGCACAACAATATGCGAGGAGAGCTGTGGCGGGTAGGAGTACCCCAACATATCTAGCATGCTTGCTTCTCGGTTTTCTCCTGATCATATGTTACATTATTGGTTCCCAACTCGGTAGCCTTGCTGAGATATACAATATATGGCTGATGCTCTCCGCGGCATCACTCGGATTGGCACCAATAATCTCATTATTATTTATCATTGCCAGTGGTAGGAAAGAATACTACATGGAGCGGGATCGGATGGGTCTGCCACAACTACTGAAAGAGACAATAGTCATCCTAGGTGCGAAATTCAAGGATATAATGAAGGACTACCTCACCAGAACATTACTCTCGCATCTATTTGGCTCTAAAAAATAGTACTAGAAATCAAAAAACTTAATGGGTTGTATCCCAAAAAATCCTGCTAGTCGAAAAATGATTACCACCTTCGGTGAGGAGTATTGGCTATGGTGGATCCCATAAGGCTTGGGGAAATTGTGAAGGCAAAGTTCTGTGCCGAGAGGGATGGGATATTCTATAGAAGATACTGGAGGTTTAGGGGTGGGCTATGGTATGGGGGGATAGCAACAGCCGACTGTGTTGGTTGTAACCTAAGATGTAAGTTCTGTGGGCCACGCATATGTATGTCTAGGAAAGGTAAGTATGGTTCCCTTAAAAGCCCAGAGGAGGTAGCCAACATATTACTATCAATAGCCCAGCGTAGGGGGTATAGGTATCTGAGAATAAGTGGGGGTGAGCCGACAATATGTTTCCAACATCTCCTCCAAGTGATAGATAGAGTTAAGACATCCAAATACGTGTTCATCCTAGAAACAAACGGAATAATCCTAGGCATTGATGGTTCGTACGCCGAGCAATTATCTAGATATCCAAATATACATGTTAGGGTTTCAATAAAGGGGACAAACCCACAGGAATTCTCCACACTCACAATGGCCCCAGCCCAATACTTCGAATACCAGATAAGGGCATTGGAAAACCTATTGAGGTATGAAGTGTCATTCCATCCAGCCGTTGTGGCGAGCTTCACAACAAGCAAAAACATCGAAAAAC
Source organism: uncultured Nitrososphaerota archaeon (assembly GCA_964628995.1). Lineage (GTDB taxonomy): Archaea > Asgardarchaeota > Njordarchaeia > Njordarchaeales > Panguiarchaeaceae > Panguiarchaeum. The sequence continues at coordinate 1,570 of CAZVPA010000138.1, forward strand.
TGCGGGAAAGACTCTGGAATATAGACCCAACGCTCGCAGAGAACCTAGAAATAGAATACATAGTCCTCTATCCGCATGTTATAGAGTCCCTAAACAGGCACAACCTAATACCAACAAAAGCATACACAACAAGATGGAGACTCATTGACTCAGAGGAATATAGGAGAAGATACCTCAGGGAGAAAGCTGATAAGGGATCCTAAACCACAATTCCTACTCCATGCATTCCTGCATATAATTCAAGACCTTATCCCTCTCCATGCCTCTTAGACACGCAAAGTACCACCTCCTCGGCATCCAGGAGGGATCCCTCCCAATAATCCTATTAAAGTCCTCATGATCCAGCTTTACCACGTTGGTTAGGAAGAACACATGGTTCCATGTTTTATTTCTACTGATCTGTCCCCATACTCCAAGAGCCAACCTCTCATTATTAATCACATACGCCACCACACCCAAATACACGCAGTAATCAGTATATATGGCCACGATGTCCCCCTCCTTAATCCTAGAACCTATCCTCCTACTCGTACCCCAAAACACTATTCTCCCATCAGGAAAAATATTTCTGAGTCTCCTATACTGCTCATCAGTCAGATACTCCCTAATATCTGACAGCTCAATACGACCAGATAGGCTAAGATGCTCATACAGACCGCTCTTTAGCCTAGCGAACCTCCCACTAAGCTTCTCAGTATAGGCAGACAATATATATACCACTGGCTCCCCAGCCAATCGAGACACAAGCCTATAATCATCCCTCAATAATAAATTAATTCTCTTTTGTCTATTTCCTACTATTGAAAAAACAACAAAGTCAAGGGACCCATAGGCCATCCAGATGCTCGATATATAGGGAATTCTTAGGTATAAATATGGGAGACTACGACTGTACCTACCATACCACTATGATATTAATACTTGCCTTAATATCGAAGGCCTCTGGAGGGTTTGTCCATCTCTAAGTAGACCATATATTGGGGCTTCATGGGTCTAAACCATCTTTCCTCATCCAGTATTACGACGGATCACTACTAGGACTTTATCTATTCTTTATATGTGGATAAAATACCTAATTTGTTGCTGGTTTCCATTCCCTTGGGTGTGTGGGGTTGATTAGGGCATATATTATGATCAATGTTGAGGTCGGAAAGATCGCGGGGGTTGTTGAGAAGCTAAAGAAGATTGATGGGATTGGGAATATTGCTGTTGTTGCTGGGGAGTTCGACATTATTGTTAGGGTTCGTGTGAGGTCTGTTGAGGAACTCTTTGATATTACCGAAAAGATACATAAGATCGATGGTATTGTCAGGACTACGACACATGTTGTGGAGAAGGAAGTGATTAGAGAGTGACTGGGTCATGAGGAAGAAAGCTCTATTCTATTTTCTGTGTTTTCTCTCTTCAGTATTTGGGACTATGGTTGTGGTTATAGATTCCATAGCATCCACGTATGTTGAGGATATATGGGTATATGGGAACCTATCCTTCGTGCTGGGTACGGTATTAAGTTTCATTATCGCGCTGGTCTTCATGATTCCTGTGCGGGGTAGGCCTCTTGGAAAAAATGCCGACCCGAACTTTTATGGTATCTTTATCCCAAATAGAGAACATCTGAAGTATTTTCTACCCATGGCTCTTGGGAACGCCATCGCCACCATTGGCTATTTCTATGTCATTGCCACCATGCTTGACCCATCCGCCGTCCTCCCCTTCATGCAGTTGGTAATACTCTATCTTGCTCTGGGGGAAATAATTATCGAAGGAGATACCCCATCACTTCTCGAGATACAGTCCTTGACTATGATAATGTTTGGTGCTCTTCTCGCATCCATATCCCCTACCGGCACACTCAATATACATTCCCTCATAGTAGTAATGGCTGTCATAAATACTGGCGCGACACTAAAAATTGTTGCCCAGAGGAGGATGAGGCTAATACGCATCGATGGCAAGAGGATAGACTCTATAAACATTAGGATATGGAATCTGTTTTTCTCGACAATATTCTTCATCGTGATTATAGGGGTTATGGATCCCAAATCCATTATTGAGATGTTTCATGCCTCTAGCAAGCTTATCCTAATAACCGCATTATCCATGACAATAACCTTTTTCTCTAAGATAACATATATAAGGGCGCTCGGTATAGGTAGGGCAAGCATTACTCAGGCAGCCACATCAATAACAGTAATACTCGGAATACCAGCAACACTACTCATAAACTACCTCATGCCTGGGGTACTATCCGAGATATTTGTCTCCCCAGTCGTCCTAACAATCAAGTTAATAGGCACGATAATGGTCTCCTTAGGGGTGATAACTCTAGCCCTCTCAGAGGTAAGAGCATATATCCTGATAAGGGCCCCGAGAGGGAAGGGGTCAACAATACTTCGAAACATATCTAGGATTAGGGGTATAGTCTTGGTGTCAGCGCTGGCTGGTAAGTATGATTATATTGCTAAGGTGAAGCTTAGAACACTAGGAAAAGCATACAGATATATTGTTAGGGAACTGGAAAAGATTGAGGGAATTGAGGACTTCGTATGGTTGTCAACACTCTATGAGTGGGAAGAGATATAGGCCTAACCCCCAAACTTCTCAGCTATCCTCTCAAGCACCATTGGTTTAAGCCTCAGTATTTTATCGGCATCATCCACCTTTATACATACGACATATCTTATCTCCAGACGTGTTATGTTATCAACATATAGCTCAAGCCCCGCTCCAATATCCTTCTCCATCTCCCGTATCACAGTCCTGACCATATCAATAGGTATTGACCTATCCAAGGAGAAAACTATTGGATACACATATAGCTCCTCACCGTCCTTCTCAACCCTATAATTGAGGATGCTCTTGGAGGAGATCTCCCTATTGGATACATATACAGTACTACCATCCACTGTTCTTATCTTTGTATAGTTTACCGATATGTCAGTGACAACACCCTCAATATCCCCTATCCTCACATAATCCCCTATCCTTATCACACGCGATATGAGGACGCTGGCACCAGACATAAAGTTTGATATTGCGGTGGCGGAAGCCAGGCCTATTATAGTACCTATTATGGCGCCAGCCCCAACAAAGTATTCTGATGGGAACCACTTCACACTCGCGAGGGCGACCAAGGCAACAGCAAGTATGATGAATCTGAAGAAGAAACGGATGCCCTTCATGGTCTCGACTTCTATATGTAGTATCCTCGCTATTGACCTAAGTTTTCTGGATACGAGCTTATCCGCTATGACTGCTCCAATAATTATGATCAAAATTTTCATTATCTCTATAAGGTCTGGGAGTAGTCCCGATATGTCTATTAGAGGCATTAAGTATCACCATATATGTAATCTAGGTATCTATAATATAATCACATTACCCTATATCTATTTAAGGTGTATGTGGTTGGCCATAGACTACGGCTTTAAGACATTGATCAGTATGTACTATGTAGAGTTTGTGGAGTATATAAAACAGCTAGGCATTGTAAGGGTAGAAGGTCAGGTAAGAGTCCTAGGATCCCTAGAACTGGTAATTCAGGAGAGACCACTAAGACTCGATTTTGCTTTAGGTGTTGGAGAAAATCATAAAAGCACTAGAAGACCTAGGGGGAGATAATAGGATCTGAAAGACTACTGAGAATCCTAACCAGAGACGAAAATGCTCGCAAAAGCAATACGAGAACTAGGCGAAGCAATGGGATACGGTAGCATTGTGAAGATATTTGCCGAGAACGGCGAGATACTGAGTGGAGTCCTCCAAGCAAATGTATAGATATCTTGGCTACGACAGATTTATCGCTCTGATTATAGACCCACTCAAAAACCTTCCACCCAGCGCCGAGAAGAAGCTTAAGGATGCGTTATCATAGCAAAAAATGATGCTTCTTATAGATTGTTATACTCTGTATAATTAGTAGGGACAAAACATAGCTCATTAGTGGGAACTAAAAAGAAGAGCCAAGAAATCAAAAAAGAAAAAAAGAGAAGAAAACTAGCTTGACCTTTTGGACATTACTATGTATACCACGACGACAATGCTTATTATCAGTGTTAACAGTATTATGAAGCCCCATGGTATTCTGCGTGATGGTTTTGTTGGAGCGGATACAGTTATCACTACGGCATTAGTATATGTGGATAGTGGTGTGGCTTCTCCTCCCTGCATTACGTGTAGGGATTCATCCGCGAGAATCCTGAATTTTCCTCCATGTTCTCCCTCACCTATCTCGTGTCTTCCCTTTGATCTTGATCCAGCCTCCGATGCACATGCCTCCTCGTCCTCTATTCTGTCTGGAGCGAATTCTCCGAATATGTATTTGA
>CAZVPA010000139.1:0-5745 GCA_964628995.1 uncultured Nitrososphaerota archaeon
CTCTTACCTCTTTTTTGTTTGGGGCTCTTTTCTTTTTGGGTTGTTCTCTCCTTTTATTGGATGGTTCACTATTGGATGAATAGGCTACATTGAGCCTAGAGGCGTTGATTCAGAGTAGAAAAACTTCTAGAGGGCTAGAAATAGAGTACTAACCGAAAAGAAAGCAAGAGCGTAGAAAATTGTTAGTGTTTTATTTTCTTGTTTTTTCTTCTTGATATTGGTGTAAGCAATGACAGAGATAGAGATATTGCTCCCACTAAGGCTATTCATTGGGTATAGGGAGATAGAGCTGCCAGAGGAGGTGCTCAAGAAGTGTCTATCTATGCTGAAATCACAATCAAAGAAAAGAGGACGGGAAGAGAAGGGAGATACATAGCTCTTCTCAATAGTGGTAGCTCTCTCAGACCAATCTCGGTAGATGTTCGGGTTCTCCCAATAACATATATAATAGTCCCTCCAGAGGTAGCGGGGGAGATAGGTATAGATCTAACGGAGACGTTCAGAAGAGGAGAGCATTATCTGTATGAGGGAGAATATGAGGTATGCATGTGTTGCCCAGAGGGGGAAAAGATTTTGTGTCTTGACACACAATTTATCCTCATCGAGGAGGGCCTAGACAGGATAATAATCCCAGCAGAATTCCTCATGAGGGCAAAGATAAAGCTCGACCTGGGGACACTAAGCTGGGAGTATGGAGGAAGAAAAATAAAAAGTATCTTTGAAGCTAAAGACATAAGAACCATAGACAAGAAACTACTGAGGTACACACCATATTACGATCTCGTATAGGTTAGGTCTCCTTAATCCCTTCTCTACTTGTCTTCTCCAATGAAATCCCTGACAAACCCTAGGACTCTCTCAACGATCGCGCTCCAGAGTTTCTCTCCCTTTTCTCTCGTGGCTTTGGATGGAAAACCTATGGAGCCCGTATTTGTGAAATCCTTTGTTCTCCATGGGAAATGGACGATGTTTCTTTCCCAAATAGCAGCGTAGGGATGTGGAGTTCTTATTTCTGGATCAATAATCTTGTCCACCCTAATAAGCTCTGGCATCTCTATGTATGCGAGGGATGTTTCGAATTCACATGCGTGTCCCCAGATTTTGCTTTCTATTACCTGCTCAATGACATCCTTTATGAGTTCCCATGGGTTTATTAGGACGACCTCCATTCCAAGTTTCTCACGGATACTCCTGATCACCAACAATAGGGCAGAGGTATTACCCCCATGACCATTGATGATGATAAGTCTTACCATTCCGTGTCTCCTGAGGCTCTCTGCTATATCAAATACCAAGGAGATGAGGGTCTCTGGCCTGAGAGTTATTGTCCCAGGGAAATCCATATGGTGCTCGGAGACCCCGTAATATATTGGTGGTAGAACTAGTATCTTGTCTTTGAGCCTCCTCGCAATCTCTAGGGATAGCTTATATGCTCCAATCGTATCGCATGCTAAGGGGAGATGTGGTCCATGTTGTTCGATGCTTCCAACAGGTAATATTGCGGCTCTGGTTTTTCTTATTGCTTTTTCTATCTCCATCCAAGTATGTTTCTCCCACTCTATCATTTATCACACCTATCCGTGAGGCCTCATATCATATTTTTTAGTTACCACTTTAAATATCCTTATTTCCTTGTTTTTTACGGTATGGTGTTGTTTGTGGGGAAGAAGACAAAAAAGAAGGATATAGATATACTGAAACACTTTAAGAGAATCATACTGAAGAGTCTAAAGCCCATAGTGGATGTATTATCCGACCAAGTAAGGTACTTGGGTACATTCTCTAGGGTCATGCCGGATATACTTGGATACAACACTATATCCTCGATTAACAAGGTGTATCTATTATATAGGCTGGAGAAGCCGGAGCGTGTGAGACAAGAGATCGTAAAGCAGATTCTTGACCTACTTAGGGTTGTTGAAGCAGATGTTGATGCTTCTAGCGCACCCCTCGGATTAAAGGCCTATGCTTTATCAATAGTGGTTCTTTCCCAGATACTTCTAGATGAGCACGAACCTGGGCTAGAACTCTTTGAGAAAGTTGTCAGTATGGTCAACAATATTCAGGATATTCTCCATAGGAGTATTGTGTTGTCTGATGTATTGTTTAATCTTGGTTCTATTAGGAGATATGTAAGGAGGAAATTCATAGAGATTCCCGAGGAGGTAATAAATGGGCTCGCTAGCCAAGTTTCGGATTCTGTCCAGCGGATTATTAGTGAGGCTTCTCTCATAAACGATGCCTACATCAGGGGGAGGATATTTGCTAGTATAGGCTTTGGGACGAGACTATTTGGGGTTATCTCAAAGGAAGAGATAATGGCTCAATGGTATGATGTGAATCAATCCCAAAGACTGGCACTGGATGCTATTGATGAAGCCGAAAAAATAGGGGATTGGTATAAGAAGGGTGTTGTCCTAGCGGACGCCGCCACAGTACTAGCGATTTCTGGGGAGGATACAACAAACCTAGCCGAACAGAAATTCGATGAGGCAACAGAGCTCGCTTTTAGATTCCTTAAGAAGAACCCTATGCGTGCTGCCCGTCTTATAGGTAGGATAGCATACGACAAGGCATTCACAAAGTTCTATATGGATAGTGACAAGTTTTTCTATGAAAGCATAATAATACCCCTTGAAGTCGGTGGTTTGGAGGAGGCCTTACCAGTCATAATGAGGAACCTCAGGCTCGCCAGCAAGGCGAGATATTTCTATGTTGTATATGAGGTAGTCAAGGATTGGTTGCTTCCATTGGCTGATAAGGAGAATGACCTATTAAGAAAGGCAAAGTTTTTATCCATATGCTCCCATATGGCCATCCCGATATCCATCAGTTGGGCTAGTGCCATAGCGAGAGAGGCTGTGTCAATAGTCAAAAACATCATTAACTCAGAGTTGTTGCCAATGCTTTACGATACAATATTCGTGGGTGATCCATTAGTATACATCTATAGCATACTTAGGGTTATACCAATATTCGCAAACATAGCCTTCTCCATACCGAAGGAGACAGCAGAGTTCTTATACAGAATACTTGGTATGACAGAGAATTTCACAAAAATATACATTAGGGTATTCCGCCGGAATATAGGAAGACACCTCAAAGAGGTACTGAACTTTAGTCACGAACTTGGTGTTCTAGCCGCACATTTCAGGGATCTGCCAAGGATATATGAGGAAGTAGTTAATATAGCAGAGCAGTTCGCCTATAGTGCCCGGCGTGTGCTTGCATCCGCATGTATCGATCCTCTCGAACAATACCTACCCTGTGTCTATTTCTTATATGGTCTCTCTCAGAGGATGAGCAGTTATGTTCTAGAGAAAGCCAAGAATATCATGATGGAACTCTTCGAATTCCAGAACAACATGTGGGTACCCAAGGACGAGAAAATAATCCAAAAACTTGCGAGGAGGAAGCAGCATCTAGAGACATTCAGCGAGATACTTAGGATCCTAGGGGAAATAATGCTGAGGACACAGAAACCAATAAGGGATACATATCTCAAGATACTTACCGATCTGAGCGAACTTCTTGATCAGAGAATATATGCTGGATTATTCCTACGGGTCATCGAGAAGATCGAAAATAAGGAAGTCTCAAAACAATTACTTACCAGAGTATTCAATGTCCTTATTGATGAAGGAAAAATAACGAGGGATCTTGTGACTAGGAGGTTCTATAAGGTTATAAATGCGATAGACCCGATCCTCGCCAAATTCATCGTTGAGGAGGTATCAGGCTAGGGATCATGTATACTCTTCTTTAGCATCTCTATGGCCTCAAGTATTCTTTCTCTACTATGTCCAATAGCCAGTATTTTCATCCTCCTTTGTCCAAACCCCACAGGGTAGGTCTTTATGTTTACATCTGGGTAGATATTCCTGATTCTGGCCAAGATTCCGGCTATAAGACTCTCGTCAGAGGCATCAATGAAGTCCTCAATAACTTCGAGTTGTGCCCCGCGTCTAATTCTTGGAACGATTTTTTCGAATAGGTACATTGCTTCCGACGGTACCCCAGGTAGTGCAAAAATTGTTGTAGAGCCAACAGTAATTACTACGCCTGGTGCCACGCCAACATCATTATATACTACATCGGCGCCTTCTGGTGTATATGCCATTTTTAGCCTTGATTGATCCACGTCTGATCTATCTACCAATCCCAGATTTTTTAGTTCGAGATATCTGGCCCTAATGTATTTCAATGCCTTTTTGTTCAGTTCTAATCGGCGGCCAGTCGCTTTGGATATGCCTTCGAGTGTCACATCTCCTGGTGTCGGCCCTAATCCACCCGTGGTGAATATATAGGTTATGTTGCTCTTTATTCCTTCCCTTATCGTTTTTTCTATTATATCAACGTCATCCGGAATGCAGATTATTTTCTCGACCTTTATCCCCATACTACTCAATCTCTTTGCGATCCAGTATGCGTTCCAATTAATGACGCGGCCAGAGAGGATCTCATCACCAATTGTTATAATCCAAGCACTCAAAATAGTCGCCCCCTACTACCGATCTCTCTGAGGACCTCATGTACCAAACTTATTGTGTGCTCTATATCCCCCACATCAGCAACAGAGCATGCGGAATGTATGTATCTACTTGGGACACTAATTGTAATGCTGGGGATACCTAACCTCACATACTGGTACATGGACGCATCAGTACCACCAACCATTCGCTCCTTAAACTGGTATGGAATGTCATTTCTTTGTGCTATATCTATCACAGCCCTTAGGAATTTTGGGTGTGATATCGATGCCTTATCAGCAATCGTTAGTGCCGGTCCTCCACGTAGTCTTGTAGAGTAGTCATGCTCTGGAACCCCTGGAGTGTCGGCGGCAGCTGTACATTCGAGGGCTATTGCATAATCTGCCTCGATAATATGGGAGAGAGCTCTAGCACCACGTAGGCCAACCTCCTCCTGGATGCTGAATATTCCAATGATGTTTATTGGGAGATCTTTCGATAGCTTTAGAAGCTCGAGCAACATATAGCATCCGACCCTATCATCAAATGCCTTCCCAAAAATTTTGCTTCCCTGCTTAATAAATTGTGAATCAAAAACAGCTACAGATCCCTCGGTTACACCAAGTTCTCTTACCTCATCTCTCGACGATGCCCCAATATCTATGAAGAGCGCCCGGAAATCCGGAATCTTTGTTTTCTCCTCATGCTTTAGGAGGTGTGGTGCTTTGGCCCCAATAACACCATAAACATAATGGTCTCCAGCAAGTATTTTTACTCTCTGTGAGAGTAGTATTCTCGTATCAATACCACCAAGCATTTCAAACCTGAGGAAACCATTCTTGTCAATGTGGGTTATAAGTAATCCTACTTCATCCATATGTGCGTCCAGAACAACGGTTGGTAGTTCTTCGCCCTTTATATCCCTAACAATGATGTTGCCTAAGTTATCCACATCGTACTTAAATTGGCCTGAGATTTCCCCAACTATTATCTCCCGGACATGATCCTCATACCCGCTCGGGCCAAAAGCATTAGAGAGCTTCTCTAGAAGCCCTATATCCACCCGCAATTTTCCTCACCAAGAAAAAGAGGTCAAAAAACCTACTTATTGGTTCAGAAAGAGTTTTTCTTCATCGCTCCGACTATGACTCCTTCATCATCCCAAGATATATATCGACAAAAATGGTTAAAAATCCTTCTGCTCTTCCTTTTTAACAAAACCCTCTTCCCCGATTGATTGTTGCTGGAATATATACGACCAAAAAGACTTATAAAT
>CAZVPA010000140.1:0-5692 GCA_964628995.1 uncultured Nitrososphaerota archaeon
TGCTGAAGGAGAAGAGGAAGGATATGCTGAGCCTCATGGATACAAAAATAGTCTTCACGATGTCTCTGGATCCCGAAAGGCCCAAGGAGGCATGGATCTTTCTCTCCCAGTGGGCCGAGAATTGGTCCTACTGCGTATTCAAGGTGGATCTGGAATCATGGGAGGTAATCTCCCCAATAAAGCATGTAATGGAGATAATTTTTGATTCTGGGCTTGACGAGGTCTTCAGGCCGGCGAATATTGTGAGGAGGGAGGATCTATATAGGCCGGTTCGCGACTCTTGGAATAGGACTCTAAATCCATTCGTGGTTCCCCATGTCACTCCGGAGGGGAACCTAATCCTAAATTATGTACTCGAGTACAGCTATATTTATGGTAGGGTTTCCTTCAATCGTCGCGATCCTGTTGCCTGTGAGAGGTATGGTTTTTCGACCCATCCCCCTGCTAATGAGTATTTCTTTGTCGAGATTGACTCCCAACTTGAGCCCAAACATTATGTCAGAGACTTCTATGTTGGGGAGGCTGGTGGGTATTACTATGTAAGTATCCTCTGGGAGACCCGTCTGTGGGATGCGTATACAAAGCATAAGACGTTTTATCCTGCGGCTGCTAATATGAATTGGATTGCTGGCGTTGCGAGATTTGATAGAAGTCTCAGGTTTTCCGATTTTTTGTTTAGGGATGATATTAAGGAGTCCTTTAGGGAGGTTTTTCCTTTTGATGGGGAGAAGTTTGATTGTTCTGTTGATCTGAATGTTGGTACTGGTCTGGTGAGGGATGAATTAATATTGTTCGTCAAGGTTAAGCCGTGGACTGATTGGTGGGAGAGGGAGGGGCTTGTTGGTTCGTTTCATGTTGTTCGTTCTGATTGGGGTGGTCGTGTTAGGCTTGTGGCTGAGTATAAGCCTGATGTCTCTGAGTATGATGTTGATTATCCTATTGTTATTGGGTATTGGGCTTTGTGGGTTCCATAGGTTTGTGTTCTGTCTTTGTTTTTTCTGTTTAGTGTCTAGTTGTTTTATGAGATGGGATTGGTGTGGGGATGTGGAATTTATAATGGGTTGGCTTGGGATGTTGTGGTGAGGAAAAGTACTAGGATATGCTGTGAAGTGGTGAAAGAAGTTAGATGTGTTTGGTATGGATATAATGGAAGATGGGTTGTGGACTCCAATAAGTTGTTCTTGTAGAAGTTTTATTATTTTGTGTTTTTAGTGCTTAGGTTTATGGTTATTAGAGAGAATAATTCAGGGAACGTTCGAAACTTTGGCTAAGGCTTCAGAATCCTTTGGAGGGACGCTGAAGGGGAGGTTTGTTTTATCTGCAGGCTTGGGTGAGATGGGGGGTGCTCAGCCACCAGCCGTAGTTATGAATGAGGGTGTAGGTCTATTTGCTGAGGTTAGGAAAGAAGCTATTGAGTGTTGTAAGGATCATGGATACCTAATGGAAAAGACGGAGGATATTGATGAGGCTTTAGAGATTGTAAAAAATGCGGTTGAAGAAAAACAACCTATGAGTGTTGGAGTTTTAGCAAATGCGGTTGATGTATATGAGGAACTTCTAAATAGGGGTATAAAGCCCGACCTAATGACTGATCAAACAGCGGCTCATGATTTGCTTAGAGGGTACTATCCAGCAGGATTGTCAAGAGAGGAAGCTGACCAACTGAGAGAGACGGATCCAAAAGAATACATAAGGCTTGCAAAGAAGAGTGTTGTTAGACATGTAAAGGCTATGGTTGGTTTCTGCAAGAAAGGAACGATAGTATTTGAATATGGCAATGGTATACGCCAGCAAGCCTATGATGCTGGTTATGACGGTGCATTTGCATTTCCAGGGTTCGTAAAGAAATACATTAGACCAGACCTATGTTCTGTGAAGGGAGAGGACAATTCAGATTTACATCTCTAGTTGGTGATCCTGAGGACATATATAAGATTGATGAGGTCATAAAGAAGGAATTTAAGGACGACAAGATTCTTGTTAGGTGGATTGAGATGGCTGAGAAGTTCGTTCCATTCCAGGGTCTCCCAGCAAGGGTATGTTGGCTGGGATATGGACAGAGGGCAAGACTAGGAAAGATAATAAATGAGATGGTTAGGAAGGGTGAGCTCTCGGGACCGATTTGGATTGGTAGGGATCATCTTGACTCTGGCTCTGTTGCTTCACCTACGAGAGAGACTGAGGGAATGAAGGATGGGAGCGATGCGATTGCTGACTGGCCAATATTGAATGCTCTTCTCAATGCTGTTGCTGGTGCTAGTTGGGTTGCTGTTCATCATGGGGGTGGCGTGGGGATAGGCCTTGCGATCCATGCGGGTATGTCTCTTGTTTGTGATGGAAGACCAGAGATGGATAAGAGGATTGTGAGGGTTCTAACTGTTGATCCGGGCATAGGTATTGTTAGGCATGCGGACGCTGGATATGAGAGAGCTATAGAGATCGCAAAGAGGAAGAAGGTTTGGCACCCAATGATTAGGGAGACATGGCCTGAGGATCGCAGAAGGGAGATTGAGGAGATAAAGAAGGGGTTAGGAGGATAGAAATAGTATTCTCAAAGAATTTTTCCTTATTTTTCTTGTATCGGTCATATCCCTAATCAGTTTGTCATTTCTGTCTATTGTTTCTAAGGTTTTTGGAATGTTTTCATCCGACAGTTATTCTATTCGAGTTATAACCCTAGGCTTATTGATCGATGTATATAGCTTCTTTTTGATCGAGTAGTGCCCCAAGAATTCCTCCAGTTATTCCTCCCGCAATTGCTCCGATTGGTGCTTTATCACCTGATATTATTCCTCCGAAGAGTGCACCAGCGAGTGCTCCGAGTAGCGCATTGCTGACCCAAATTTTGTCGCTTTTTTCTATTATGGATAACTTTTTATTGTCGGTAATCTGTAGCTTTGATCCGCAGTGTGGACATTTGACCTTTATGGGTGGGTTCGGGACTATATAGAATGGTCCACCGCATACTGGGCAATTGAATGATATTATTTCTTCGTAGACATCATGGTACGAGTACATAGCCCTATAACCGCAGAATGGACACCTCGTATTAAACGTTTCTGGCAACAATGACTTACGCCTTACCATCAGATATATTCTTTTTCCACATTTCTTGCAATAGACATAGACTGGCAAGACTTATTCACCCAGTATGATATCTAGGGAGGGGTTCTTGGTGTGGATTGCTTGTTTGTGTGTGTATAGGTTTAGGAAATCGCACAGTTTACAATCAGTTGAGAAAGCTTTATCTATCCTGCTTAGGAGTGCTAGAGCCACTATTTGTATGTCAGCATTGTCTTTGAGTTCATCTTCGGCCTTTTTCAAAATCTCTTTTTTGTGGCTTGGTAGAGGCTTTATTTTTTCGCCGATCCATTTCTCGGGTATTATATCTATCCCAAAGTATTTTCCACTAAGTCTCCTCTTCAACTTGTTTATGTTATCGCGTAGTCTCTTTCTGTTAACGCAAAGTTCTCCAGCATATTCGTCAATAATTTTATTAGTGATCACAATAAATGCTGGGTATTTCTTCCTTCTCAATTTTTCGACAATTCTCCTCCAGATATCATCGTGTATGCTTTTAATTGAGTCCTCGTTGGGTAAAATATCCTTCCTCTTGAGTTCAGATTCTATCAAACGCTTGATTATGCCAGAGTCCAGTATGATTCGCAATCTTATCGCCAGTACAGAATATCTAATGCTTCACTTATATTTTTAAGGTGAACTTCCCCCATCTCGTCAACGCTTCTTTCAGTTATTTCTTTCTCCATGAATTCGTAGATCCTTACTTTATCTATTAGGTCTTTTTCGGCAAGCCACCTAGTTATGGAATATATTGAGTACCATCCACAATGGGTTAGACATACTGAAAGCGAAAACAAACAAGTCTAAAGACGAATTGCGAAGGGAATGGACTCTATCGGTCATTGTGAATCTACTCAATAAATTCACCCGTGGAGAGAGGACTTATGCCCTTACACAGCTCACGGACAATTTTGGGAGTATTGTCAGGAACTTTGAACCCCTTAGAAGTTGGATTAACCAAATAAAAAACTGGTGAGAGGGGATGAAAGTTTTCCGACTACTAGTAGAGCCTACATAATATCCAACTGGGATACGCTTTAGGAATTTCCAAATTAATGCATAATATATATATCAAGACTATAATGAATAACTATATACCAAACATGTACAATACTAGTCATTATCTTTTTAAAATGGATATTAATGTGTAAATTTAGATAGATTTTCCTTATGGTGGTATATATATGCGAGGAGTACTCGGCCGTATACCATTAAAGTACTCAGCCCCAGCCCTCGCAGTCATAGCCCTCCTCCTAATAACACCACAAATACTACAGAACACACCACCAACAGCAAAAGCAAAAGCAACACCACAGGTAGCAGACATAGGACAAACAATAACATTCGACGCAAGAGAATCCGATGGCATAATAGTGGACTATGAATGGATATTCCACGACGGAACAGTAAAACATGGAGCAATAGTCCAGCATGCTTTCCAAAAGCCAGGAATATACCACGTAACACTAATAGTAACAGCAAACAATGGTCTAACAAACCTAACAACAGTAAAGGTGGTAGTAAAAAATGATCCACCAAAAGCAAAGATCACAGCAAAAACAATAGCCTATGAGGGAGAAGAAATAACGTTCGACGCATCACAAACATTGGATAGCGACATCGACCTACCAAACCTAAAATACTACTGGGACTTCGGAGACGGATATGTGGCTGAGGGAAAGATCGTTAGCCATACATATAGGGTCTCCGGAACATACACCGTCACACTCAAAGTCGAGGACGATCAAGGATTCATAGACATGGAGACGATTTATGTCACAATCCTGAACAAGCCACCAGAAGCGAACGCTGAGGCCGACAAGGTTGTTGTCTATGAGGGTGAAGAAATACATTTCCATGGATATACTGTGGACACGGAATATGAGAACCTAACATACTTGTGGGATTTTGGTGACGGAACATATGCGTTCACCAAGGATGCTACGCATACATACTGTGCCTCCGGAACATACACAGTAAAGTTTATGGTAAGGGACGAGGAGGGAGAAATATCAAGCGACACAATAACAGTAGAAGTATTAAACAAGCCACCAACAGTAAGCATAAAGCAAAAGAATATCGTTGTGGAGGAGGGAAAAACAATAATAGTGGAGACGGATGTCGAGGATACACCAACAGATACCCCATTGATAACATACGAGTGGAGCAATGGGGCTGGGGGGTGGAGGAGACCATACATATGGCCAGACGACTGGAGCGGAGAAATATGGGTAAGGGCAACAGACGACGACGGGGCAACAAGCATGGATAGGGCAACAGTCCAAGTAGTGAATGTGGACCCAGAAGCATCAATAATAGAGTGCTACGCGATAGCAAACATAACATTCAGGGTTGCTGGAGGGCCAAACGCAACAATAGAGGTGAAGCTCATAAGAGACAACCAGACATTGTTCGCGGCAAATATAACTAGGACACACTGCGGGCCACAAAACATAACCCTACTACTGAATGGAAAAATGGATCTAACGTCAATATGGATGGTGGAGGCGAGATATGTACAGAACTATCCGCCATGTGGGAGCAACCCGGTATGGGTAATAATGGAGTTCAGCAATGGTGCGTGGAGAAAAATACACCACGTATTCAACCC
>CAZVPA010000141.1:0-5645 GCA_964628995.1 uncultured Nitrososphaerota archaeon
CATTGGTATTTCGGGGGGTGGTATCTCCGGTAGCGGCAACTCCATAACTTTTTCGCTTGGTTGTGGTGGTTTTTCTGGTGGGATCTCGGCAACTGGTGGGGCGGTAACTTTGATTTCCTCCGCCCTTGGCGCTGTAAGTTCCATTAATCTTGATTTTGATTCCTGTATCAATCTATCTCTCTCTATATAATAGCTTTTTGGGTCTAGACGGCGTAGAGATGATAGTAATGTTATCTTTCCAAAAAGCTCACGTATTTCTGCTTCTGAATCGAGCGAGAATATATAGACTATGGTATTTTCTGGTAGATTAAGTTTCTCGATAAAGTCCATGAGTTTGGGCCCCCTATCCCCATCAAAGATATTGACAGCATAAATTACTGGGAACTCCTTTGATCGATCCCTATGCTTCTCGAATAAGAGTTTCCTTAGCTCCAGAATAAACGAGGCGGTCTTATCAATAGCGTCTTCCCGATACGGTATGACAAATATTATCCCATCAGAATTTTTGACAAGTTTGTTCCTAAATACCTTTACTGCGGAGGATGCGGGAGGAGCATATACCTCATACTTAAAATTACCTATCTGGAAAGAGCAGAAATCTACACCAGTCCTCGGGCCTCCTCCAAGATACCTTATAGTGTGCAGGCTTGCCTCCCTATAGAACTCATATATCTTCCGTAGTAATGTTGACTTTCCAGAATCTGGTGGTCCAAAAATGACAATGCGAAAGGCATAACCCATTTTAAATCCCTCAGGATATTAAAAATCTTAGGGAACAATCTCGGAAAATATAATTAGGTTTTCTTATTTAAAAATGGTACTTGGATTTTGCTAGGATGATAAGAATGTCCAGCTTAGTCGAATCGCTTAAACACCTACTAAAATATGCTCAAATATCCGATGATGCCATACTTGTCTATAGCGTATTAGCGGGCCTAAAACCACGAACACTAGGCGAGATAGTCTCCCTCACAAATCTCAGCCATGAAACTGCGGAGAGGGCGGTAAGGGAACTGATGGTAGCCAAACTGGTGAGGGAAATCCAGGGGAGGCCAGTGAGATATGAAGCATTGCCTCCCTATTCACTAATAAAAATGCAGATAGAGGACCTCACAAGGAGTGTTGATGAGTTCCAGAGGACACTTTCACAGAATATTGATAGGAGCATACAACTACTGAGAGAGGGCATGGAAAAGTTTGGGGAAAGCCTATCAAAAACATTTGAAAGTGTCATCACCACAATTGCTGGTTCACTAGAAAATATAATGACAAGTATTGTTGTCGAAAATATTGCTAAGACACTTGAGGATGTTATGAAGAATGTACTGAATATTGCTGTTGATAATGCGTCAAAGAGATTTATGGATCTCAAGAATAATGTTGTAGAGGAATTCAGAAAATCGGTCAAGGAAGCAATGGAGAAATTCTCCCAAGAGATAAGTCAGGCAACAACATCACTTGTAGAGGACATAAGAAGACTCCTATATGAACAAACGCGTGTACAGATATCCCAAATAATCTCAAAATTCGAGACAAGCACAAAGGCAATAAACGCACTAATCATTAAGGGCTTCGAGAAGGAAACATCAATACCAACACAGATACAGATCATTAAGGGGCTAGAAAAAATAAAGGGCCAAGTCGGAGATATCGTGAAAAGGGCACAACGGTTCGTAATAATAGTGGCACCAACATATGATCTAGTCCCGAAGGACATCATCGAGAACCTGCCAACCAGAGTGAGAATACAGATCGTAGCGGGTGTCTACCCCAAACATAACGACATGATAAAAGAACTCAAGAAGAGAGGCCCAACAACACAACTAAGGGACATGAGGGGCCTAAGCATCTATGGTGTGGTGGCAGACATGAAGGAAGCTCTCCTATGTGCGCTACCAGAAACAGTAGCAGACCCAGACAAGGTCCTAGGAATATTTACAAATGAGGAATCATGGATATCGATGATACAAAGCCAGTTCTCACACATATTCATGGGAGCATCAAGACTGTAGAAACTACCAGACTTTCTCTCCAATTTATATTTATATTTTCGTAAACAATGATAGGGGATTTGTCTTTATAATTGTTGAGGGTGCTTCTTGTGCCAGTGGTTACATTATGTGGTCTTGAGGAGGCCGGCAAGACATCAATCAAGGTTTTTCTCGAGAACATAGACAAGGAGAAAGCAATAAAACCATACGAAGCATCGACAGATGTCGAGGCGTTCAGCAGGCACTACCTAACAATATATGTTATTCCAGGCCAAGAGTCCTTCAGATATATTGAGGTATTCTACGAGAAGTTTATACAGCCCGCGGACAGGGTGGGGCTCGTGGTGGATGCCAGCGACAAGGCAAAGTTTAGGGAGGTAAAACGCTACTGGGAATATCTGAAGAAAATGATAGATAAGTACGCACTGAAGAGTGTAGAGGTAATCCTTATAGCGCATAAACAAGATAAGAAGGGGGCGGTCTCCGCACAGGAACTGGTCAAAAAGATTTTCAGTAAGGGAGACATAAAGAAGTATAGGGTTAAGATGATAAACACAAGTATTCTCGACATATTCAGTATGTATGAGTTGCTCCGTGCATTCTATGGTGACCTTAAGAAGGTGGGGCTTGATGCGATCGTTGAGGTATTATGCTCAAAGACAAAGGCGGGGGCTGCATTCCTGATCGATGGCCAGATGCTACCTATAAGTGTAGTAGGATCCCCCGATGCCCTAAAGTTCATGGAGGAGATATTCTATCCAATATATAAGAGAGGCGTGCTTGAGTATTTAGCACTTAAGTTTGGGGATGTTAGATTTCTGGCGATATCTAGGAGGGTAAATGGGGACAGTGTTGTGGCTGGGATATACGACTATAAGGTTTCTCTGAAGGAGGCCATAGAACTATGCAACCAAGCCCTACTAAAATATATTGATGAGGCAAGGAAGAGGTGGCGGGGGATATAGGTATCTTCTAGATGTTATCGGAACTAATTATACTTGTCATCGCTATAGCAGTAATAATAGTGCTGGATATATCGGAGGAAAAAAGGATAAGGAACACACTGTTCCTGATATCGATGATTCCCCTATTCTATATAGCGGTCTCGTTCTCCCTGATAATGATGGAGGTTGGGGCAGGGACACAAATAGCTGGTGCTTGGTATGCCGATTTCTTAGTGGACTGGGCTACGCTGTCTAGGCTGAGGATATATCCCGAGGAAACATATCCCAGCTTTATGCTCGGAATATTGCTCGGCATTCACATAGCGTTTCTACTCATATATACGCCCAGAAGTAGATTCTTGGAGAGGAGGGAGGCCCGTGAATCAATAGAAAAAATAATGTGTACGATATTCGGACTCATGGATGGGATATTTATCGGCGGTGTACTAGGCCTAGTTGCTGTGCCTATTGCACTAATACTATATAGGTTGATGATGCTGGTTGGTTTCCACATAGAGGTTGTCGATAGGCGCACTAGAATAAGGAACAGGAGGGAGCTCCTAATATATCTATCATTCATGTCAATATATCTAATAATAGTGTTGGCGTTCAGCCTGACATTATCAATAATTCTTGGAGCGCTTGTCGGTATACGCTCCCCCACAACAATGGTCTCGATTGCTGAGAAACTTAACCCCTACCTGAGGAGTATCATTATTGGTCTTATCTGTGGGTGGATTGGATCATATGGAGGAATAATATTCGGTACAATTCTTGCGGTGGTTGGATGGCTGGGCTACATTAGGAATATATTGCCATATGGTGCTGTGGCCCCTGTAATTAGTGCTGGAAGAGATATTAGTGGTACTATGGGTGCTGTGATAGGTGCTATGATAGGTACAGTACTTGGGTCGGCAATAGAATATACGATACGTAAGTGGAGGTACCTTAAGGAGAAAATGAGAGAGCTCGCACTGAAGGAGAAGAGGGCAAAATTCAAGGTTGTGGAGCCTGAAATCCTCAAAAAAATTGTCAGGCTTGGGGTCTTCGATATTATAGAGGCAGTGGACTTTGATATACCCTCAGATGCGGTTGTTGCATTGTTTGGATCTGGTATTCTCGAGAGTGTGGGTGGAAAAATGTACGAAGTAAACTGGGAAAAATTGAGGGAGTATATCAGGGAGTTAGGGGAGTTGGGCCGAATGATAAGTAGAACAGCGGAAGTACCAACAATAAGCCTCGAGGGAAGAATATTGGAGTACCTTGGGGAGTTGGGGGTGAAGAATCTATATCTAGTTGCCTTCGACCCAAGGCGGGGGCCAGTACCCATATGTGCCCTCAGATACACACACTTTGCTGAGACTCTCTTTAGTGATACCTCAATACCAGTAACACTATCAAACATAAGTAGGACGGTAACAGAGGCAAAAATAGGAGGGAGTAAGCTCATGCTCAGGACATATACCACAAAGTTCCATGGGAGAGACCTATACCACATAGTCTGTGCCGAGATCGTTGAGACAAGGGAGAAGAGGGCGATATATGACCTAATAGCGGAGATCGCTGAGAAGATGGGGGGAAAGGAAAGCACGAAAAAAGAGGTATTCGAAAAAGTAGTAAGAAGCGTTATAAAGTCAAAGATCAGGGGCAGGAGGAGAAGAAGGAGATAGGATTATGCTCTCCGAGGAGGAAATGGATAGGTATGATAGGCAGATAAGAATATTCGGTATTGAGGGCCAAGAAAAAATAAAGAAATCCCATATCGTTGTCGTGGGGGTTGGCGGCCTAGGATCCGTAGTCTCAAAATATCTTGTCGCCGCTGGGGTCGGGAAAATAACAATAATAGACAAGGACGTGGTAGAGCTATCAGACCTAAACAGACAAGTACTATATGATGTTGATGCCATAGGGAAGGAGAAGGTCTTCTATGCGGAGAAAAAACTAAAGAAGCTGAACCCCCATGTCACCATCAACCCCATAAATATGGGGCTGGAATATGGAAAAATAAGGAGGATAATACATGACGCCGACATAGTGATCGACTGCCTAGACAACTGGAGCGCAAGACACATACTAAACAAGGCATGCGTGGACGAGGGAAAAATACTCATACATGGGGGTATACGTGGACTATACGGACAAGTAATGGTGATAGTGCCCAGAAAAACAGCATGCCTATATTGTATGGCTAGAAGAAAGAAAGACGAGGAGGAAGTAATCCCAGTACTTGGGACAACACCAGCAGTAATAGGGGCAATACAGGCAATGGAGGCAATAAAAATAATCACTGGATACGGAAAACCACTCATAGGGAGAATGTTGATATTTGACGGATACAGCATGGAATTCGATATAGTGGAGGTAGAGAGGGACGAGAAATGTCCAGTATGCGGGAGAAAAGAACAATAGTACTGATGACAGACTTTGGACACACAGACCCATTCGTAGGAATAATGAAGGGAGTAATCCTGGGAATAAACCCCAGAGCGAGAATAGTGGATCTAACCCATGGAATACCAAAATTCGATATCAGAATGGCTGCTTTCTACCTGAAAACATCATATAGGTATTTCCCAAGAAATGCAATATTTTGTTGTGTGATTGATCCAGGTGTCGGTACAAAACGGAGAGCAATAGCGATAAAGACGCGAAGATACTTCTTTGTTGGACCCGACAATGGATGTATGCTGTGGGCTGCGGAGGAGGATGG
>CAZVPA010000142.1:0-5627 GCA_964628995.1 uncultured Nitrososphaerota archaeon
GGGGTACGGCCACCAGTATAGTGGATATGGATATACTCATACTCATACTTATTGGTCGCCTATAAAATATGGCTCCAAAAGCAATAAGGATTAACGATGGGATAATTATATATGTTGGGTCAGGCCCTAGGAGTAGCCCAGTAGAGATCACCAATATTGTTGCTAATGTGTATGGTACTACATGCTTCGCCACGAATACCCTGAAGCCTCCAAAAACGCGATCTCTAAAGAATATCCATAGGAGTCTTTCAACATAGGATGCTGACAATCCGTCTCCCCATATCCTACCTATTCCACTACGGAAAAAATACTTTAATTGAAATATCAAAAATTATGATTTCCCACATAATATAGTTAAACTCCATTCTTTACTAGCTTTAGCTACTTCATATATCGATATTGTATTGCCACGGGTGATTCTTTTAAAGAAGTTTTTTAAGATATTATGGTTAGACCTGTGTGATAAAATTGGCTGAACAAAACATATATGATATGGATAGATTGCGGGGGGTTCCTCTTGCCGATAAATATGTAGAATCGATGCTTGATAATGTGAAGGGGTTCCTATTTGATGAAGAGAAGTTAGTAGCTGGTGATATACTCGGCATAGAGTTTCCAAAAACATTTATAGTGCTGATAGCTACTGGGGTACTAATAGTGATACTCGGGGAGGCCATAGGGCACCTGACTGAATTCTGGAAGGTCAATCTGGCATTAAAAATTCTGGGGGGTCTTCTAATAGTGGTAGGCATACTAATCTTTATCTTTGGCGAGAAAGTAATAAGTGCTGTCTTTATAACCAATGCTAGGCTCATGAAGGTCCTCTATAGAACTAGAAGCAAAATCCTGGAGATTGTGGATATGCCCTATAATTTCCTGTTGAATATTGTGATTAGGCGAATGCCGAATGGGCGTTGTATGCTTGAGCTACACTGTGGATATAAGAGATTTGGAGGCATTGTCGAGGGTTTCATATCACTTCATGAAGAATTCTGTTCTCTACTAATTAACGCCTCTAGGAAGTTTTTGATGGGTGAAAGTGTATGAGCTGTCCAAGGCCCTTAGCTAAACTCATAGCACTCCAGAAGGGCGAGAAAATAATTGCTTGTCGTGGTCTTACTCTTGAGGAATCACAAGTAAATGTCACTAGTGGTATAGCTGGGCTATCAATAGAGGTAGTCATTGTTAGCATAATGATACCCTCCCTTATCTATGTTGGGATTCTAGTATTCCTACATATGGAATCCGTGACTATGGGTAGGATAACCGGGATAATCATGGTAGTACTAGTAGCATTGGTAGCATTGTTGGTAATCTTTCTGAGGGATGTAAGTTCGACAGTAAAGGCAAGTTCTAGGTTACTATACATATATACCGTAGTGACCTCGAAACGTCTTATAGAGATCGAGCATACTGATGACACTAGACATATCTATGTTGTGAATAACTATTATGAGGGGATTCTAAGAATAAGGGTGCAGCTAAATGTGGATTCGAAGATAGATACATGTAGGGTCATGATTTTGATGAAGGATAATTCTAGTATTGTTAGGTCATGGCCAACAGATCTAGCATATGCATTTATCAAGGCCTCTAGGAAGTATCTATTTGATGAGTACATCCGGACAAGAAGGAAGGGGGGTGTATACCTATGAGCACACTATTTAGTATTGATGAGCTGAGGGGCTCGAGCGAAAGGCTCGGTATGAAAGATATTGTGGATAGAGCATACCTCAAGGAGTTCATATATTATTCAGCACTATTGAAAATAGCAAATAGTATACGCAAATTTGCATCAATATTCATACTTACCCTAGCTATTCCAATAGTACCGTATTATGTCATTACAAGGATCATCTCTGGATCTCTGGGGTTTTCGGATCTCCTACCCTTAATGATTATTGGTATGGCCTCATTATTGGCCCCCGTTATGCTGACGGTATACCAAAAATCTGGGAGGATACCTATGCCCCAAAAAAAGAGCTTGATTACTGGCGTCCTTATGATCTGGGCAAGCCTATTGATCCCACTATTGCTATTCATTAGTATTATTAGGTACTTACTCTCTGGTGCTGAGAATTCTGGTGTGATGTTTGGTATTATTGGTCTAATAATACTGGTTGGGGGTATATATGCATTTTCAAAGAGTATAGGGCTCCATGAAGAATATACTAAAAAACTTGCTCGAAGGCTCATTGATAGGAGTTTTCATGATGCTCAGGTTGTCTCTACAGGCGAAATATATGCGTATTCAATAGTTATAGTTCTCATGTGTATAGCGGAGATCCTAGTAGAGTTAAGTCTTGGTATATTCAATACCCTGTTGCTTGTCACCAAGTTATTGTCAATAATCGGGCTGGCGGTCTACTACATAATGACTAAGGTAATAGAGGGGGAGTCTAGGAAGCTATATGAGAGGGCGGCCTCGGAGAGACTTATACACGTTAGAGCAAATGTAGATCCCAGATTGGATGTAGATATCACATCATTCGGAGCTATCTATGCACCATCGAAAGCACCACTAATCCTCCTGATAGTGCCTGTTTCAGCAGTAGTAGTACTCCTGTTTGGGCTAAGTATATCTACAGTATTCGTATTGATTGCGGTTGTGGCGTTTATAGGCTCGTCCTATTACTTGGTCATATACTTAGTTCTGAAGAAACATAGAAAGAGAGAGTTTATCTATAGGATAAGGTTTCTACCAAGGATCATATATGCGGGCCTTAACAGATCGGAGAGTACTTTCGTGGAGAAATTTATAGAGTACCTAACTATGGTGTTGATACTTCCCGTGCTGATTAATATGGCCATACCAATGTTGATTGTATCTGCTATTAACACAATCCGTTGCCTCGCTGCATCCTCGGCGGAAATAATGATCATAATCCCATATGCGACATTCCTAGCACTATCTCTTGCCATTCTAATATACCTAAAAAATAGATTCAGTTTCTCTGGGGAAGTCAAAAGGGTGGACTATTACCTAAGATACCTGCAGGAGGATGGTGAAGAAGTTGTGGAAGAGTATTCTGTGTATAAATACCCAGAATTCCTTAAGGTGTACTTGGGTACGCTAAAGAGGATGCCTTCCATAGAATCAAGGAAACTGCCACATGATGTGGTGGTGGATTCGGCGGCGATTTCTAGGAAGAAAGCTGAGGGGTTCTCGTTTGATCATATCCACAACTCATATGCTGAGAAGTTCAATAAGGTAATATTTCCAGTAATTCTCCTCCTATCCGCATTACTATCTGTTGCTCTAGTAGCTATATCCATCCATATAGTATATACATGGATGTTCGTGGAGTCGGTACCCTTACAAGTGATCTCTGCCATAATATTTTATATCCCAATAATTGCAGTACTATATGGTGTTAGTGGTGCCCGGCAACAAATTCTGAGGATGAATGTTGAGGAGGAGATGGCCAGATTAAACAGGGTGTTCGCCAATTTGCTTTATGGTGCTATATTTTGTCTCCCACTAGTACTGATAGTTGCTCCAGTACTAGGTAGCTATGGTACCATAGTATTTGAGCTAATACTCATAACAATATTAATAATGGTTGTACTCGTGGACATATATAGTTCAAGCAAGAGATTATATGAGGGGTTCAGCCTTACAAAGCATAGGACAGAGCTTAAGCTTGCGTCAGTAAATTGGGGTAGGATGATAGTATTATTTGTATGTATATTATCACTATTCAATGCGTACTTCCTAGCATTATTATTACTCTACGAATACTTCTCGACAATAATAGTGGTGATTGCCACGATTATTTCTGCTATCCTACTATATTACCTATTATCAGAAGAGACAGACGAATATAAAATACTTGGTGTGCGTATTTTGGGTAATAGGTTAGGCATATCAACATTCGCATCAATAGTGCTCAAATGTACTTTCGGGATATCCATAGTCCTTCTGATAATTTTCGTAGTAAAACCTTTCTATCCGATTACCAGCATACTCTTCCTGATAATCATGGGATCCGCATGGGTTGCGTTCTTCGCGATATATGTGGTAATTCATAACATACTGACAATATGGCTCTCTGTTGAACGGATCCAGAGGTTTACACTTTCAAATAAGGGCTATATCTATAATGAACCACCAGCATCGGAAAGCATAAGTACGCGTATAGAATATGGGGAGATGAGACGGAAGGCTCTACTACCATTGTTGGGAGCATACATAGCTCTGAGGATAGTATGGTGTATTCCTATAATTTTTGCTCTCATGTTTTTAAGGCAGATATATTATTATGTATCATCACTAGTGATTGTGTTTCTCATGCTAGCATTTCTCTTCGTGATAGCTATACCAGAAATAATTGTTGGAGTACTAGCGTGGAAGATGACGGGGAAAGAAAAAGCAGGACTAACTATAGCCATAGTGCTATCCATAATCTCAGTAATAACCTTCATAGTATCATCAGAAATCTATGACATTATCCTGTACATGCCACTGATTGGTCGGTCCTTATGGCGAGCAGAGCTGGCACTACAATCCATGACATCTGCAGGGGGATGCATAATAGTTCATTGTGTATTAATGCTCATAATAGGTTCGGTAATAATTATTGTGTTCCCATCACAGGTTAAGGAGACTGAGAAACCTATCACCAAAAGGGAAATAGTGCGAGGGATTACTGGGGTGCCTGGATTTAAAGTACTAATGAAGGTTTACACTAGGAGAGTTCGAACCGTAGAATACTTCGAATTGATAGTATTACTAGCTGTGCTGGCTGGGGTAGTGCTAGGTATCGCGATGCGGTCAATATTGACTGCAATAACCGCACCAATAATTCTACTAACAATAATGTATATGCTGAGAAAAACAATACCAGAAATCTTCATAAAGATGACTGGTGAGGACCACTATGAATATAGGAGTGTTGGTAAGCATCTTCAGGAATGGCCTACTATGCAGAAGAACTGGGTATTCGGGCATCACATCGCGCGCTTCTCATTACTCTGTGGGCAGGGATTCACCGATCTATACCTCAAACTCGCATTCAGCCTAGTAACTACAATCCTACTATTGATAGGTCTAATAGTATACATCGTGGTGATCCAGTCAATCATTATCATCCTCCTTGGAGGCATATACACCACATTCGTGGGTGCCATGTATATAAAGAGGTCAATCAATTGTTTCCTAAGGGACGTGGTATATCCCGATGCATTCCTCGACATACGGCCTTTACTCCGAGAAATATTTATATCAAAGAAATACATCCAAGAAGATGAACTGAAGGGAATAACAAGCGTAATCACGCAACTCACTAGAAGAGACCTGAAATGAGCACCAAGACACATACCCCCTACCGTATCCAGCCCAAATAAAGGACCCAATGGCGGCCCAGAATACCAATACATATTTACCATGACAGTAAGTCCTTATTGACCTCTTTTCCCTGTAAATATCTCCCTACAAAAACTCATGTTTTTGGTTCTAGTTTTTTAGTCCATATCTGGCGTTTAGAGGACGAATTTCCGTGGACCATGGGGTTATATTAAATTTTTTGACCCTTTTGACTGTAGTGTAACCCTTTTTGTAGTTTTCGTTTTAGTGCCGTTAATTCTTCACTAGGTATTATTACCTTTTCCGTCTCATCTTTACAAAG
>CAZVPA010000143.1:0-5583 GCA_964628995.1 uncultured Nitrososphaerota archaeon
ATTTTGAGATATTTAATGTATTTGAGCAACACAATTACGTCCTCATATGCCTGAATCACCCGTTTTTTCTCAGTCACGAGACAAAAAATGTGACCAAATCACCTGGAATATTTATATCGTTTGGTCTCTATGAACCATGAGATCGTTCGCATATATGAAAACACTTTTATCCATATTACTATTCGATATAAACTTTGTTGAAGAAGGGTACCCTTGGAAAATCAAAAAATATCTTTTTTATACGATAAAAAGCTTTATTTTTTGGTTTTTATGGTCTTTTTTGTGGTGCGAACGTTCGCATTTATGGTAATGAGATATGTATCTGCTCTCCACGGATACCCTAAAGCCTCTAAATAAGATCTATGATAGGGAGGATGAAAAGAGGGTTATTAGTGGATACATTGATATGGCTGCATCCATAGCTGTTACCGGACTCCGCCGGGTCGGAAAAACAACACTTGTCCGTTCCTTATCGGCGGTGAGGAAGAACACATATACGGCATATTTTAACCTATGGAGGAAGAAACCTAGCTGTAGGAATTTTGAGCCAGAAATACTGGATTTGATTCTGGATGAGTTGATAAAATCAAGGGGCGTTGTTGGGGAGAGGGAATATATTAAGCGATTAGAATTCTTTGGAGGGATCGTAAAGATAACTAGGGAGAAAAGGGAACATATTATTGAGAGATTCAGCATAGCCGACATAATCGCTAGCAACAATAAGATAATACTCATACTGGATGAATTCCAATCGGTCAGTAAAAAATTGAGAGACTGCATACTTAGAAAACTTGTCGGGCTAAAAGACACCTATGGCTCCTACCTGACAATAATATTTACGGGCTCCGTATACTCACTAAAAAAATTCATAGGAGGCAACGAAGAAGCCCCATTCTATGGAAGACTAATAGATGAGATTCTAATCCAACCACTCCAACCACAAACAGCAAGGGAATTTCTAAGGGAGGGGCTTAGAGAACTTGGAAAAGACATAACTGAAGACGCACTGGACTACGCTATCGGAGTCCTAGGAGGATTCCCCGGATGGATCGTAAATTTTGGTTTAAAGAGCATATCCATAAGGGACAGAATAGATATAAAGGCCGCAAAAAAACTGATCAAGGACATCGAGAAGGAGGCATTATTAGTGCTTGTAGGAGAGATAAAGAGAATACTAAAACAGGTAAAAAACAAAGAGATATACATCAAGACACTCTATGAGCTAGGGCTACACGGAAATATGGGGCCAACAAGACTAGCATCAATGATAGGAAGAACAAAAAGCGAGGCATCAAGAATACTTAACTTCTTAACCATGAACGGCCTAGTAAAGAATATCGATGGGGAATATATAATAGCTGACCCACTACTAAGGCGAGTAGCGGGAAGAAAGATTTTCGTTAAAGAAATGATCAGCATTAAAAAGCAATAGAATCAGCTATTCCCAAGATCGTACTACCATTAATATAAAAATGTTTAGCCGAGAAATTTTGTGACTTGTATTGGTGTTGGCAATGTTTGTGGCAAAGTATAGAGACAAGATTATCTCCGCTGGGTCTGTTAGGGACATCTTTGAGAAAACCTTCATGTTTATAGAGGAATGCTTGTATCGCTACGAGGGGGAGTATGATAGGAGAATAGTGGTGAGGGTTAGCTATATTGATAACCTGCTTGCACATTTCTTTGTGTCCTATAGAATGAACTATACTGGGGGTTTCCCTGTAGAGAAACTATTGAGAAATAAGAAATACGAAAGAATCGAAGCTCTGCGGCCAATATGGTGGGATGTGTCTGCGTTGGTGATGTATATCTCTCCCAGAAATATCAACGAGCTAGAACGCATCCTAGTTGCTGTGGGTGACTTCTTAATAAATGGTTCCGAGAATGAGTATGTTGAGACAATGAGAAGACTGTATGGGGTCTTTGATGAGGATAAGCTAGAGGTCATCAATAAAATAGAAAACCTTGAGGGACTCTGGGAGCTACTTATGGAGGCTATAAGGAGGCATCATGAGGACTTCTATTCCCTATACTGGAACTACATAAAAGATCATCTAGAAAGAATTGCCAGGTGCCAGGAGACTATTCTGAATGGTTCTGGGCTAATTGATGTTCTTAATGAATTGTCGGGAGTAGAGCTTAAGGCTGGGATAACCGCTGAGCCACTGGATGTTTTCAGGCTTGGGGGTGGAATATTTGGGGTCATGACCAAGGATCTGTCCGATATAAGAATAAGCCTAACATCGACAAAGCAATCAACATTAACATGTATTATTGATGCTATTCACGAGTTGGGCCACGTGTATGTTGGGGAGCTCCTGAAGTCGTTGGACAATTTTGAAGAACTCGAAAAATATGTGTATGAGAAAACAGGGAAGAAAATACAGTCACGCTATGTTCTCGACGAAATAGCGGTGGTAGCATTTCAGAGACTAGCAACACTGGAAGTTTTTGGAAGAGACATCGAGTACCACGGTTGGTACAGATCAAAGAACGTCGAATATATTGTCGATAAGACACAAAAAGCAACACTAGGGGAGGCGCTTCAGAGCTGGATTAGGGAGGCAAAAATAAACAAGGATCTGCTGGGGGAGATCATGAAACTTGTGGAGTATTCCTAGACATATAGAAACAAAAATTTTCTTCTCAGTAATGGGAGTGAGGCTTATTTATGGTGGTGTTTGGGATGGATTGTGATGGCTCGGGGAAGCTCTCCATATTGCTTTTTGCTGGTGTTCTTTCTGTATTCTATGCCGAGGTCCTATCGGGTGCTTCTCCCTACTGGTTTGTTGACTCATTCGGCTATATATTTCTCCTCCCACTATATATGTTCCATCTAATAGTCCTATACAATATTGCCGTAAGATATAATAGACTATCAATAAGATCCCTATACCTCTTCGGCGTGATATTCGGACTCTACGAATCATGGATGACAAAGGTTATCTGGGCTGGCTTCTCAGAATCAGAAAAACCAATCTTCGGAACAATCCTCGGGATCGCTATCGGCGAATTCGGAATAATCACACTCTTCTGGCACCCAGTAATGTCATTTATAGCACCACTTGCGACAATAGAAGTCCTCTCCAGACATCTCAGAGGAAGGACATCTGGGCACTGGACAGATTGTATGGTTCAAAGAAATAGGGTTAGAAGGGTGATATATATAATGTTGGCCATGTTTTCTTCATCGGCCCTAGTAATGGGAGCCAAGAGTCTCGCTGGAGCACTATTCGGTTTCTTGGGCACCCTAGCAATAATCTATGGCTTATACTTATTCATCAAGAGGAGGAATCCTCAGGTGCTAAGCCTAGAAAACCTAGTTGTTGGCGGAAAGGCATTAGTCTTCATGGTAATATATCTAGCCATAATGTACCTGCTGTTCTTCATATCCATAAGACCAGAAGACATACCATCCATATCAACAATAATAGTGACATTACTCATATATCTCATAGTGGCTACACTTATATATCTGGATAAACCAGTAGTAGGCCCAGAACGGAAGAATGAACATTTCACAACGAGCCACATCAAAAAATTCAACACATTAGTGATGACACTGATAATCCTCTTCTCACTCATCCCGGAGATAGGCTTCCTAGCGATGATAGTAATATTCATAACGCTCATAGTGTTTGGATACATAATATTCATTAAAACCACAATCACGATAATAAAAAACAGAATAACCGTACAGGGATCCAAATTATAGGCGTATAAAAAACAATGTTTCTAATTTTTCTGTTCTCAATATTCCTGATGACTCTCGTTGGGAAAGCCAGATTAAAGTACGTAGATAAGCGTAATACTGCAGAAAAATGTATAAGACTGGTAGTGGTATAAATAAATATAAAAACTAGGGATCTCAGCTAGGCTCGTTTTGTTCTCTTCAGCCTAGTAGAGAGTTTGCTCCAAAAACGGTAGGTTGGGGATCTGCTTATTCTTCTATGCCACTTAACCAGCGAGATACTGACTGGGTATAGTGCCTTATATTTACTCCGCATAACCATGGCATTATACACAGCATTGGATACATTGGCTATCTCGTCCAAGATCTCCCCCACCTCAATCAGTACTTCCCTAGATTTCCCATGCTCATCTATATATGAATCGATGATGTTAACGAGGGACTCTATAGCCTTCCTATCTTTTGTGTGCATTGATGGATGCATTCTCCTTATCCTATTAAGTATTCTTTTTACCTTCTCCATATCGATCAAGGATGACACCTATATATGGGATAGTTTCTCTATGGTGTTGAGCTCTTCTATCCTTATTTCGAATTCTGCGAGGGCATCAATTATGCTCTGGACGAATAGTTCCTCTATGGGTATCTCGGGATCGATCCTGCTTGCGATTCTATTCACGAATTTTGAGAACTCGTCCGTTGGAGCTTTGGTCTTCTTATCAGCCACAACCAATAGTATTATATCCCCACTTCTCACCAAAAATAGCCGGTGGTTGTTGGTTATCACTTCCTTAACATCATCCCCGAGGGTCTCGTTAATCAGCGAAAATACTGCAGCAATTGCTGAGGAGAACAGCTCATATTTCTCTTTTTCGTCATCAGACATATTCCTGAAGAACCTAAACCATAGTGGTGTCCCACCAGAAGTCATAAGGACATAGCCGTGAATCATCAGACTCACCAGTAATCGTCTCTCAGTAAAATATATTTATCTTTTCTTCTTTATAAACCTAAGAATACGTAACATTCTTTGGAGGCTACTCAAAAGATTTCTAGTCTTCTCTGGAGTGACATTGGGGGGAATAATTTTTAGTGAACGCGACTTTATCGTCTAGTAGATACTTTGCGGTGTTTTCTATTGGTTACATTCTCTCTGATTCATAACTAAGATCTTTATCATGATAATCACCATCCTCTTGGTCATAGGAATCTACTGGGCACACTCTTATGGTCTCTTCAGGAACTGGAAGAAGGACATATTCGCTATTTGACTCACTGATATCGGGGGCGTACCACTATTCGCATTACCAGTGGGATTTGAGGAGGAACATGATATACAGCTAATAAGCTCTGGACTATTAGGGGTACACACAATAAGTGGGGAGATAGGCAAGAAAACAATAGAAACACTCGTGCTTGAAGGCCCAACACCAATAATCATAAGAAAAACAGATACATCCATATTATGGGTGTTTGCGAATCGAGTATATACTAGACTTATAAGAAACATACAGAGGATGCATAAGGCCTTAGAGGCGAGATACGGAACACTCATAGCATCATGGAGTGGCGTTACCGAAGACGTACTAGAAATAAAGGAATGGCTCGCTAGAAGGCTAGGATTCGAGTATAGCGTGGGAGAAGAAATAGCCAAGGAATTCGAGAAAGTCTTTGGTGAAAGCTAATAGATCCCAAGTGCTTTTGTTTCCCAATACAAGGTAGCATTATTAGTTACGAGGGGTCTGCCGTATGTGGACATTTGTGGACAAACATATACAAACATAACATAGGTAGTAGCAATCAATGATAGGTTTGTCCACTGCCCACATACGGCTTTGGCCCTTAGCCTTGTCCCCCTCTGGGTTCATTGGGGGCACGGCATCGCACATCGG
>CAZVPA010000144.1:0-5209 GCA_964628995.1 uncultured Nitrososphaerota archaeon
GCCCCATCAGCGGGGTTTACTATATATAGTCCATATAGGTTGTTTGTGAAGTTTGCCGCTATGGTGAAGTTGCTGTATGCTATCTCGAATGCCATTAGCAGTCCATTAAACTCGACATTGCTGATTTGTATGCCTGTACAATTGGCGATTATGTATTCTCCTCCATCCGTTGGGATTGATGGATTTGTGCTGTTTGTGAGATAATATACTGGTTTCCCATCGACTGTGTTTCCTGTGATGGTATGTGTATTAAAGGCAGATATACCTGTGCCATTAATGAGTATGTATGTGTTTGTGAGTTTGTTGTTTGTTACTGTAATCTTTGTTGAGTCCTCAATCAGTATTCCATATTGTAGTGAGTCACTAATTTCATTGTTGTCTATGGTTACTGATCCCGATGTTCCTGTTACATATATGCCATATGTTGTTCCTGTGAATGTGTTGTTCTCTATTGTTGCGGTGGATCCACCTATCTTTATTCCTCCACCATTTGTGAATGTTGAGTTCCCTATGGTTATTGTTGCTGTCGTCTCACCGATAATATCGAAGCTTGTTGATCCACTAAATGTTGATAGATACACATCCACGTTACCATTATATATGTATATTGCTGTCTCTCCACCTATGAAGTTTGTGTTTGTTATATCGACTTTGGATGCTCTATCGACACTAATTCCGTATTTCGTCATGTCTTGGAATACCGAGTTCTCTATTGTCACGTTTACCTTTCCGACCAGTGTAAGTCCATTGTAACAGTCCTTAATTGTACTGTTAACTATTTCTACAACAGCCTCCTCGCCTATCGTTGTATAGTTCAGACCTACCTCTATTCCTGGATGTGCAGGTGACCATCCAGCATACTCAATGAGACTTCCATTTAGCACCTGCAATGTTGAATTTGCCTCTACCCATATGTAGTATTGGTAACCAGAGATAGGATCGTATGTTATGGTTGAGTAGTTCAGAATAAGTGTACTATGGTTGAGAAGAACTATACCAACCTTTCCATAATCGCTAGCGCTCATTATTAGGGTGAAATTGTAGAGAATTAGTGTCGCATTATCTATGATGAGGATCTTGTCCGCTATTGTCTTGTTTCCGTCCTGCCATATAGTAACGTTGTCCTC
Organism: uncultured Nitrososphaerota archaeon; assembly: GCA_964628995.1. Lineage (GTDB taxonomy): Archaea > Asgardarchaeota > Njordarchaeia > Njordarchaeales > Panguiarchaeaceae > Panguiarchaeum. The sequence goes on from CAZVPA010000144.1 coordinate 1,128, forward strand.
TATTGTGATATTCTCTGGAATACTCCATCTAGGCTCCATATCACTATTTTCATTTGATACCACTTTTGTCACGGTTTGGATCACCTCGGGTATTCTGTGTCTCTCTAGAATTTTATCGATGTTCCTCTCAGTAATCCTATCTACACGTGCAAGCTTTGTATCTATCCTGCTATTGCCCGTTTCTTCGGTCTTACTGAAAATGATATTGTTATTCCCTACTCCCAAATCGTCCTCTATGTTTTTCGCTGGGATTATGCTTACTGCTTTGTTCTCTGCCATTGGGAAGGCAAGTAGCATTGTCAGTAGAACTAGCGAGAATACATATCTTGCTTTTATCCTCATACAACACACCGCTTTAAGTTCTACCAACTAAATAGAAAACTGGTTTTTTATAATGCTATATATGTCCTACTATTTTTTAGAGCCACATGACTTATACACCACAACGGATCACTCCTTGATGATAGTATTTATTTATATTCACAATCTTTTAAAAGTTAACTATCCCCCGGAAAATATGTTCTAAGACACAGTCCAAGCAATATCACGCTAGCAAACAAAAAATATCTCAGAAAAAAGAAAATAGTTACGGTCAGCTTGACTTTTTCTTTCTGATAACCAGTACTACTACTGCCATTACTGCTGCCACGATTACTGGTAGGATTATATACATCAGCGGCATGGGTTTCTTCTCTGCCCGTACAGTCACTACGTACTTGGTGAATCCAATATTTAGGTTTCCATCCATCGCACTGATCATAATCTTTACGGTTTTTCCCTCAGCATACTCCTTGAAGTCCTCCCACCTGAATGTTATCACCACTAGCCAGTATTTGACCTCTTTGTCTATGTTGATTGAGTATTTATCCTCAGGTATTTCCATGGATACGTTAGCGGACATGATCCCAGTATCATCAGAGATGTTTATTCTTATCGATACCTCACCATCGACTGGTATTGTTACTGCCGTTCCATTATTGAAGCCTATGGGTGTGAATATTGGTGGATTATTCTCCGCTTTGGTGAACGTCCAGATAACATACCTTTTCCTCGCTGTGTTTAGGATGATATCTGTCGCGTTGACCAACACTACTATCGGCACCGTCCTCCCTTGCCAATTAGCAAGGGTATTCCATGGGACCGTTATGTGTATATACCATGTTGTATTACTTATTGTCTCAATAGAATATGTATATTGGTTACTGGATAGATTCGCTACTGTGACGTAAACATCCTTGATCGCTGTGTCGTCAGTAACTTGTATTGTTATATTTAGATCCTCCTCAAATAGTGCTACCAATGTGTTGTTAGATATGTATTTCAGTTCGATGCTTGGTGGATTCTGCTCTATGATTCTGATCAACCTTACTATGTATTGTGCCGAATCCTCATTCAGAGCCTCATCCATACTCTCCACAGTTATATATATTGAGAACAAGAAGCCTAACTCGTCAAATATCTCCTTCTTAATGGTGATGTTTGTGAGGCATGTACTGTTGCCCATAGCAAAATTCTTTTCGATAATGTACCACTCGGAAGAAATATTTAGTGTGATACTAACATTCACGAGTTTGTGCTCATCGGTCACATTGATATATACCTTTGGTGATTCATCTATGGAGACAAACATTTGCTGGGGGGTTAATGGGTATATCCTTGGAGGCTTGGTATCAATAGCATGAATACTAAAGCTTATAGTGCCCATTCCACGATTCAAGTTTACATCCTTTATACTTATTGACACACCAACACCGAATGTATCTCCACAAATGGTAACATATCTATGTATGGTGCTATATGGGATACTTAGGTTAACTATGATCATAGTTTCATTAACCACTATTACTGTCTTTGTGTATGGGGAGACATTTGCCGTAATGGATATTGTTTTTGGGATCAACCCAGTGTCATCGGTCATGTATATCGTGATAGAGACATTTTCATTAAGCACTTCGAAGAACCTACCTTGGTCTGGTGATGATATCCGTGGAGAGTTATACTCACTTGAAGATACATAGATTTTATACGATCTCCTGACATAGTAGACTCCATCATCCTCCTCTACATATCCATATATCAGTACGTATGCGTTTCCTGCCTGCTCTAGAGTTATATCCGCCTTCCAGTTTCCTTCGACCTCGTCGTAGATCATCAATCCTTTTTCCTCGCCATATTCATAAACCACACACCACGTCATATTTATGACATTTGTTCCGTTGTATGCCTCTACAGTAATATTGGATCCCCGTACCATGGAGCCCAATGATATTGACGCATTCTGGATTATATCCTTGCCATATCTGACAAACTCAACAATATTATGGGTGAAGTTGTATACATTCACCGCGCGTGTACCCGTGCCAGAATATTGACCCGTAAAGGCCCAGTTATCAAACATGAAATTTGTCCCAAGGGCGATTATTGCTCCTCCCGTGAAATTTTGGTAACATACCGCAAGGTTATGTTTACCCCACGCATCACTATGCCTAAGAAAAATCTCAGACATTCCTGTTGTTGAAAGTTTAAGACCCAGATAAGGTAGCTCTGGGACTTTCCTAACCAACATGTGCGTCCCCACAGACTTTACAGCCATTACAGAATCCTTCCCGCTCCACGTTGCTCCAGTCAATCTCGCTTCGGTCGCCGATATTATCTCATTTATGTTTGTTATATTATGGTATTCTTCATCTAGGGCATAAATAAGTATTACGCCCCCTCTCTCGACATATTCCCGTATCGCCTGTATTTCGCTCGGGGTAAAGTTCAAGTAGTAATAACCCAAATATGTTCCATTCTCGAGGAATATTGGAACCGCCGACGCCGTATCTGGGAATATAACCAAATCGTAGTCATCAAGTAGGTCGACTGTTATTTCTCGAGCATAAGAATGTGGAAGCATATCTACTGATACGTTATGCAGTACCTCGAATGCCCTTACCCAAAACCTATACTGACCATATCTATAGTCAATACTCCAATCTGTATGCTTTAGATCGAATAGAACTCTCAGAACAGGTCTACAAACAATAAACTTCATGGGTACTCTTTTTATTATGCCATAAATCGTGTCATTAAATATTATGTATCCCTCGTAGTATCCCTCTATAGCGTCTGGCCTTATCGTGAAGTTGAACTCCCAATATGTTGTTGGCATTGAAACATAAAGGGAAGAACTAGAATGTATATACATGGCATCCGTTATGTTCCCCTCAAAAACAATGCTTATTGTTGTGTTGTGGCTAGCAACTATTGTAAAGTTGAAGAATATTGTCTGGTTTATGAATAATCTATCGAAATAGGGGAAATAGGGCAGATGCTGCGGTACCTTCCGTGTGGAATTGCTTATACCTACTGGTAGCTTTGTTGGAAGAATATATAGCCACTGAGGATAACCTCCAGAGACCGAAGCTTCTAACTCCTCAAATGCTGCTGTTAAATTAACAGCACCAGCACCCACAATCATATCCTCATATGTGATTCTCTCTAGGAGTGTTTGCGCCCGTAGGGGGGATGCTGTCACCATCAATAGCGATTTAGCCACCCATGGATACCTATCCTTCGAGAAGCCATGCTGTTTAATGTAATCAAGTATTAATGCCACTGCACCAGAAGTATGTGGACATGAGAAACTCGTCCCATGCCACGCCTCAGAGGTGTAACCACCAGTATAACAAATTACTGTTGTCCCAGACGGGGCTACAACATCGGGCTTTACAGCCAGAGAGATCGTGGGTCCAAATGATGTATATTGACCATAGAACTCATCCAGATCTGAATAATAGGGGTCGGTAGCACCAACCGATATGCACCAGGGAGAGTTCCCTGGATCCCCAACAGACATCGATGCTAGCTGATCATCCCCCTCATTTCCTGCTGAAACGACGACGACAACACCTTCTTCTGTGGCTTTCTTTATTGCCAACCAGATGGGAGAATTATATATCTCCCCCCCACCCAGTGACATGCTAATTATATCCGCCTCATCACCAGTATTTGGCTGGCCATCCGGCCCATAGGTCGCCCACTCTATGGCCGCCACTATCCCCGCCCAAGTAGCCCCTCCACTCGATGGCACTACCCTA
>CAZVPA010000144.1:5219-5422 GCA_964628995.1 uncultured Nitrososphaerota archaeon
GGAAATACCCTAGCGTTCATTAGTAAGGCCCCAGGAGCCATTCCTTGGCCCCTAGGATCAAGACCCCTCCCCGCTATTATCCCGGCACACGCCGTGCCGTGGCCTTCAATATCCGAGGGGTCTGGTTCATCCTCATCGTAGCCATATTCCTTCCTTACGAATGATTCTGCCGCGACTACTTTTCCAGATATTTCGGGATGATC
>CAZVPA010000145.1:0-5323 GCA_964628995.1 uncultured Nitrososphaerota archaeon
ATCAGTCAGAAAAAATTCTAGTGTCACTAAGTTGTTCCTAATTGGTTAGATAACCCTCCTTAGCTACGGTCGTAAGAAAGGAAAACGAATATAAGAAAGCTCTCTGTTTTTCGTTTTGAATACTCAAAGAACAAACATTTTGACTCAAGAGGAGAAATTTCAGATTTCCCAGTGTTAAATAAGCGGTGTTTCTTGTCAATAAGAAGTTAACTATAAGACAACCTAATAGCCGTAGCTACCAAATAGTAAATTTGAAAATTTTTCAAAACGAGTGATGTATTTACAGGAAGAATACTTAGTATGTTGGGTGTCTATGACTCAATATCCATTCGGTTTCACTTTGCTATCTCACATATATATTATTCAAAGATATATTGTGTTTATATTTTCTTCACTTTGGAAGAAATTCTACCAAAACATTCGATCTTTACCGTTAGGTAACGTTATTCTTTTAAAACAATTAGAACAGGGGCTATAGCCTTGATTTACGTGGATATCTTGTAGAATTCTCATTGGTTGTCTTACACAGGTTTGTTCTTGATAATCTTGAACCTTCTCTTTGTATAGTAGAAATATGGTTAGGTGTTGGTGTATGGATGAGAAGACTCGCTTTATTATTTCTATTGTAATAGTGGCCATTATTTCAGCATCTATGGGTGCTCTTGCTACTTACTATACGCTTGGTGGCGCGCCAGGAGGCGTTGCCCCAAAGAAAATTAAGGCAGCCTGGATATATGTTGGTCCCATAGGGGATATAGGCTGGACATATGCTCATGATTATGGTCGAAGATATGTTGCTGATAAGTTTTCTGATTGGCTTACCACAGCATATTCTGAGAGTGTGACCGCCGAGGATTTCAGCACGTATGTCAGCCAGTATATCCAAGAGGGATACGATGTTATATTCGCTACGAGCTTTGAGTTCTTAGAGCCCTCATACTCGTTAGCTCAGCAATACCCAAATGTTCTGTTCTTCCACTGCTCTGGCTGGGACATCTATCTCCCTGGCGGCCAGCCAAGTAATCTTGGTTTCTATTTCGCTGAGTTCTATCAGCTCTACTACTTGAACGGCCTTATGGCGGGGGCCCTAACACAGACTGGAAAAATTGGTTATGTAGCTGCTCATTATATTCCAGAGGTTGTTAGACATATAAATGCCTATGCTCTAGGTGCCCTAGAAGCCGCAAAATATTTAAGTAAGAACATAACGATATATGTCACGAAGATAGGTGCTTGGTACAGTCCCGATACAGCTAGGAGCCTTGCAAGCCAGCTGGTCTCAACATATGATGTCGACGTAATCGCATTTACCGAAGATTCCTACGCAATCGTTCAGTTCTGTGAGGAACAATACGAAGCTGGGCATCCAGTATACACATTTAGTCATTACTCCCCAATGTATAAGTATGGTCCAAACGTAACTGTTAGTGGCCAACTAGTCCGCTGGGAGGTTATCTATGAGGATATACTTTCAAAGGTATATACTGGTGCCTATAACAAGGATAACTTGAAGGATCGCGTCGATTATTGGTGGATGCTTAGGGAGGGTGCTGTTGAGCTCGGAGCAGATTTCGGTATGCCTATAAATCCAAAGTTTGTGTCTGTACTCCAGAACATCACATTTGAGATTGATGAGAAGCTTGAAGCAGAGCTTGCTGCCTTCGGCATGACGGATGCCATAGTTGAGAAGGATGGTAAGAAGTATATTAGTATCTATGACTTAGTTATGCTACGTTGGCAGGAGATGAAAGAAGATAGCGTAGTATTTGATCCATTCACGGGACCGATCTACGATAATGAGGGTAATCTAAGGGTTCCCGAAGGAGTACGTATGAATAGGTATGAGCTGTGGACTATTGACTGGTTTGTGAGTAATATCGTCAATTTGGCATCCTAAATTAAAATTCTAATCCTTCCTTTTTTCTTTTTGAGGGATGATTATGAGTGAGGAACTTGCTGTTAGAATGATTGGGATAACTAAGCGCTTTCCAGGAGTTATTGCTAATGATAATGTTGATTTTGAGTTGAGGACTGGAGAGATCCATGTTCTTCTTGGTGAGAATGGAGCGGGTAAGACTACACTTATGAACATCCTGATCGGACTATATACAAAGGATTCTGGAGAGATCTATGTTTGGGGGCGAAAGGTTGAGATATTGTCTCCGCAGGATGCTCTTAGGCTTGGGATATATATGGTTCCACAGACACCTAAGCTTGTTAGGTCTATGACTGTTCTGGAGAATATTGTTATTGGGTTGAAGAAGGCTGGAATCATTCTGCCTACTAGGCGAGCTAAGAAGTGGATTGAGGATATAGCGAAGAGCTATTATGTTCTGGTAGATATCGATGCTCCTGTCTATAGACTCTCGGCGTCTGAGCAGAAACGTGTTGAGATTCTCAAAGCTCTTGTTCGCCACGCAAAAATATTGATATTTGATGAGATAACTGCGACTCTTTCTCCTAGTGAGAAGGCTGATATGTTCAAGTTTATGAGGAAGTTTGCGAGGAGTGGTGGGTCTATAGTGTTTGTTACGCATAAGATAGGTGAGGTTTTTGAAATTGGTGATAGGGTAACGATCATGAGGAAGGGTAAGGTTGTTGGTACGTTTGATGTTTCTGAGGTTACTGCTGATAGGCTTACGGAGCTTATGTTTGGGAGGAGAATAGTTGTTGATGTTCCTCATGAGAGAGCTATACCTAGAGATGTCGCTCTCAAGGTGGAGGATCTCTGGGTTGAGGATGACGGTTTTCAATCGGTGCGAGGTATTTCTTTTAGTCTCCGTTTTGGAGAGATACTTGGGGTTGCTGGGATAGCGGGGAATGGTCAGAGAGAGCTTATCGAAGCTATTGTGGGTATCAGAAAGCCTTCTAGGGGGCGGATATATGTCAATACTAATGGCAAGTTGATGGATATAACGGATAAGCCTACGGGGTGGAGAATTAAGAATGGGCTATCATATATTCCAGAGGATAGGATAAGGTATGGTATTGTTCCCGGGATGAGTGTTGCTGAGAATCTTCTGCTTGGATTTCAGGGCTGTGGGGAGATTGTTAATAGCTTTGTTATTAGATGGGACTATGTGAGGAGTTGGGCAGATAACATCATAAGGCGGTATGGGATTGTAGCACCTAGTGTCGACGCACCAGTGAGACATCTTTCTGGTGGGAATATACAGAAACTCATAGTTGCGCGGGAGCTTGAGAGGAAGCCCAGGATAATAGTGGCATTTAACCCTACTCTCGGACTCGATGTCCGCTCCATGAAGTATGTGTGGGAAATCCTCGTAAGGATGAAGCAGAAGGGTGTTGCTATTCTATTGGTTTCTGAGGATCTGGATGAGATATTTAGGCTTAGTGATAGGATCTTAGTTATGTCTGAGGGCGAAGTCAGAGGAATATTTGATAGGGAAGAAGCTGATATCAATATTGTTGGACGGCTTATGTCGAGGGCAAAATAGAATGCTGAGATTTGTGATTAGGAGGAGAGAAAAAGAGCTTTCCTACGCAGTATCCTCAGCAGTGGCTATTTTAGTCTCAATAATACTTAGCTTACTGATACTTCTATTCTTTAGGATAAACCCCATCATGGCCTTCGTTAAGGGTTTTTTGGGCCCACTAATAACGCTGCATGGATGGGCAAGTATTTTTTATAACGGTCTCATACTCTTACTGTGTGGTGTTGGGTTGGTCATAGCTTTTCGAGCTGGTGTTTGGAATATAGGTGCTGAGGGCCAACTACTGATGGGTGCCATCGCGGCGACTTGGGTAGCAATATATCTTATCCCAGACGCACCCCCATTAGTTCTGATACCAGCAATGTTTGCTCTTGGTTTTGTTTTTGGTGGTCTATGGGGATTGATAGCTGGAATTCTGAAATCGGAGCTAAATGTGAATGAGGTATTGTCAACTATGATGCTTAATTATGTTGCCTACCAACTTGTCTACTACCTGGTTATGGGTCCATGGGCTAATCCTCTGACAAACTATCCTGTATCAAAACCATTTCCAGAGAATGCATGGTTACTTAGGTTCTCGGGCCCACTGCCAATATCCTTACCAACACTTATTATCGGTATACTTATGGTAATATTCACGCATTTCCTTTTGTTCAACACGAAGCTTGGATATGAGATACGCGCTGTTGGCTCAAATCCAGATGCTGCGAGAGCATATGGGATCTCCCAGCAAAAAGTAATAGTGATTTCAATGTTTCTTAGTGGTGGTATGGCGGGGCTTGCAGGTGTGCATGCTGTTGCTGGAGGGCTTCTGATGCCGCAACTGAGGAGACCAGAGCAGATTTCTCGTGGTTTTGGGTTTATTGCAATACTTGTTGCTTGGCTTGCGGGCATAAATCCGATCCCAGTAATATTTACTTCGATACTTATGGGGCTGATTTTTCTGGCTGGATATGTCATACAGGTTCTTTTTGCTAGAGGGTTGGGAGTCACAAATGTTTTTACTGGAGTTATGCTTCTAGTTCTATCAATTGCCGATACTTTCCGGAGATACAGAATAAGTATTGAGTTCCACGGTCTAAGAAGAATGAGGGCTGGGTGATAGTATATGGATCTCTGGGTAATAACACTATTCGTAGCATTAGCTATCAGAATGGGAACACCACTCCTACTAGCATGCCTCGGAGAAATATACTCTGAGCGCGCTGGTGTACTAAATCTGGGCATAGAAGGAACAATGATGCTTGGTGCGGCCATAGGCTTCATAGCAGCATACGAAACCCAGAGCCTCCTTTTTGGGTTTTTGTCGGCCATGGCTGTTGGTGGATTGTTAGGTCTGATACATGGTGTTGTCGTTGTTGATCTTCGGGGAAATCAAATGATCTCGGGTCTAGCGATAACGTTTGTTGGTATGGGTCTTTCATCTCTGATAGCTCATAGCTATGTTGGTAGGGTTCTAAATGTTGATGCTCCACAGATAAGGGTATTTGAGGATGTACCGATAATCTCAGCGATTTTCTGCCAGAATGTGGTTGTATATTTGGCGTACATACTATCAATAGTTATGTAGTTCATAGTATTCCACACAAGGATAGGAATTGAAATAAGAGCTGTTGGGGAGAACCCAATAGTAGCTGAGGCATCGGGAGTTAATGTGGAGAAAATAAGGCTAATATGCACAGTTCTAAGCGGAGCATTCGCAGGGCTCGGAGGCGCATATATATCCCTGATAGACATGAGATCCTGGACAGACCTACTCACCGTAGGCAAGGGATGGGTAGCACTAGCCTTAGTAATAGTCTCCCTATGGAACCCACTATTCGCATTATTTATATCATATTTCTTCGGGGCATTGTACGCATTTCAGG
>CAZVPA010000146.1:0-478 GCA_964628995.1 uncultured Nitrososphaerota archaeon
AGGAACCTCTTCGCGTTAACCACCTTCAACTCTGCTTTGCCATTTTTCTTTTTCTTGGTCAGTTCAACCCCAAAGTGTAGTGGGGCATGAGCGGGTGCCAATGTTCCAGCCCCAAATACCTTGTTTATTGTTTCTATCAGTACGTCTAGGTTTCTCGCCATTGTGAATAGTATGTTTGCGACACCATAGATATTTCCTCCTATGCTTACTGCTTCTAGTTTTCCATTCTTTCTTTCGGCATATAGTGCGTATGGTAGTGCTGTCATTGTTTCGCTGATCTTCTCGTTCTCCACAATTACTTCCGTTGTGACAAGTGTCCATCCTCCTATCCTCAGTATTTTTGTTGTTGTTTTGGTGGCTCCGTTCTGCTCTACTACTTCGCTTTTTTGGTATTTGAAGAATTCTCCCCTGTGTTCTCCATCGCCAATATTCTTCACGATTTCTCCAATATTTTTTACTTTACTGCTTATGGTTCTTC
>CAZVPA010000146.1:488-5285 GCA_964628995.1 uncultured Nitrososphaerota archaeon
CTCCAATTTTATCCTCCATGGTTCTTATGCGACCATCAATGTTTTTCCCTTCGTAGAATTCCTCCAGCATTTTTCTTGTTTCGCTCATTACGTCGACTATCCCATTTATCAGATTCTTCAGTTTTTCTTCTCCCATAGCCTCCCTGTATGCCTGTATCCTCCCAATAGCCCTCTCAATATCCATAGCCTTATAGACCCTCCCCCCACAAGCTCCAAGTTTGGATTTGAGCATTTCGATGAATTCATCAACACTATCGATTTTCTCTTCCAAATTTACGAGACCAATTGCCTCGATAACTCCCGTGATGATCCTCATCTCCTCAAAGCCTAATGGAGCATCAGCAAAAACAGACAGTACTATTGCCCTAGTAAGGTCGCCAATATTTTTAACTCGCCCCATAGCTTTCGTCAACAAAAATCTACCCACAGCATTCCTAAGCAAAGCAGGGGAGAAAGTATCCAACCTCCTCAACTTTTTCCCAGAAGAATAATCACTCATAAGGGCAAAGAACTGGAGTATTCCAGGCCTACTAACATCACCACCATCCATTATCGTGTTTATGACCCCATTCAAAGCATCCACAAACCTCCCCCTAGCATCCTCCCCCTCAAGATCCCTTATCCTAATCCTACCTCTCAACCCAAAAGCCCCAATAACCTCCCTGATAAACTCACCGAGTACCTTCCCACCATCCCTCTCCTCCATCTGCCCTAACAATACACCACGAAGCTCATGTGGAGGCAGATTCTCTGGCAACACAACATCCCCATACTTTATATCCAGAAGAACCCTGACCTCATAATTAGTAAGCACATCAACAACACTACTAGCAACCTCCCCCACAAGCCTTCCTCGCGACTCCTTATTAATCTCTATGAGCTTCGAAAGAATACTAAAACCAACCTCTATTAAATCATGCTTAAAGAGATTCAAAACGAGCAACCTCACAAAGTATGGAAACTCATTCTTAAGCCTATGGATATATTGGAACCTGCAATTTCTTTGATCACTAGTTAGACCATGCGACAAGGATAATGCGTGGAGCATATCAAGCAACATTTTACCACTATACTCCTCCGTCCGAACTATAAATCTTAATGCGTCAGAACCAAAAACCATTTGTATATCTCTAATAAAGTTGACAAAATACTCGGCGTTTGCCTTGAATTTATCACGAATGTTCTGCATTATAGTTTCAATATTCTTTTTCTTTTCCCCTACTTCTATCTTTTCCATGGTCAGCTTGGAGAATTCTCCACATATCCTCGTTATTCTTTCTTCTAAGCCATCTACGAGATACTCGCCATACTCTGCAATAGTATTTATAGCCGATGCATATTCGCTTTCAATCACATAGTTACCATCTTGATCCTCCTTAACCATCACCCCTGTGGAGAGCTTGAGCCTTACGTATGCATTATAGAGGTCACCTACGGATTCGAGACTATCTATCTTTCTCCCAGAAACATCAATCATATAGAAGAAATACTTGATTACATTGTGGAGATCTACAATGAAGTGAGCAACGCTTCTAAGCCTATTCGCTGCCGCCTTTTTCTCTGGAGACACTTCCTCCGTATCTATTAGCTCTCCTAGTATCATACTATATCCTTGTAGCGACCAACCCAACAGTTCCATACACAGATCTATGTCTCCATAGGAAATATCATCGCGGTCATCACGATTCACTATTTCCTCAAATTTTTTCTCAAACTCTGTGCGGTATGCCTCAGCCTTGCCTAGCCAACTGCTCAAGGACTCCTCGTACCCACTAATGAGATTTTCTACACCTTCAACAAACTTCCTAAATATATCTCCAATTTTCTCAAACAGAAACCACGCATCCTCCCTGTATTTATTGCAGAAGTCCGCCAGAACCAACCTTATACTCTCAACATTGAGGCTACTCTTAATTTCATCAAAACTAACGTACTCATAGATGTATTCCGCTAGCATCCTCTTGAATCCATTGAAAATTCCTTTTTCCCTCAGCATGTCCTCAATGCTCTTAACAAGCCTAACAAAACTGCTTTTCCTATCGTCCCTGTCTCTACCCTTAACAAAATCTCTGAGCATTTCAAACCAATAAATAACGCCACAAATAGATGCGCTCTCCCCAGTACTAAGCCTATTATTTCTTATCCTCTCTGAAAGTTTATTAGCAATTCCTCTCCAATAATCTAGAGAGTTTGACTCAAAATTCGGATCAAAAACATCAATAAGGCCAAACTCATACATCTCTTGCATAACTCGAGCCAAAGTCTCCTTATCCTTATCATTACTTACACTAAGCCTATCATAGGCCTCCCTAGCATATTCCATATCGTCAAACACGCAAGGATATACTTTTAATTCACCATCCTCATCAATCCACAATACATTAGGAGCAAATCTACATCTTGGAAAGCGAGGAACAAGAATTCTGATACTGCCGAGCTTATAGTCTCTAGCATAGATGCCGAGAGAAAAACCATGTTTGATTTCGGCCTCCTTCTCCCCAGAATACCAATTTCTACTGGCCTCGATTATTGCAGGAATAGTAATCTTCCTACCATTGAAATCCACATATATGTCGACAACAAAATGAATAACATAGTTCTTTACAAATAGGGTAATTCTATTAGGATCTATCTTCACATGAAAGCTCTCTATGATCTGTCCCATAGAGTTAAACATACTGCAGGAAAACTCCGAATCAATAACTTCCTCATTACTAAACGCAGACTTCTTAAAGCCGATTCTCTGTAAATCATCATAATTAAATATCGGAGCAAAAACCGAAACAGCCCCAATAACATCCACAAAGATAACATCGCCACCCTCCCTGAACTCAAGATACATGGATAGATACTCCTCAAAGATCTTACGGAAACCTCTTGTTTCCTGTCCTTCATTCTGGCTATCATTATGATCGCTATTTTGATCAGCATTTTCGCCCTGTTGACTTTGATTCTCAACCGACACCTCGTACATTTTCTTCGCCAGTAGAATCCAAGACAGAACATATGCCAGTTGTGGATAGAACTCAGTTTTCTCTGAAAGCGACTTACTATCTATTATATCCAATATTCCATCGCCATTTGCGTTTCTTAGGAAACTCCTAGCGCTCTCTGGAAGAGAGGAAAGAAACTCCTCGCTACTAACCCTATCATATAGCTCCATAACAACCTCTTTAGAAATCAATGAGAGATCCCATCCAAAAATACTCTTGAAAACACCTATAACCCGATAATAATACCTATTCTTATTCAGCATTCCCTTAAAATAATTCCCAATGATCTCTAAAACATCACAAACCTTCTTCTCGGGATCCCTCCACCAAGTATTATCTCTTATCTCCCAACTATAGCCAAAATTATATACATCAACAAAGCTAATACCCCAATCAAAATCACCAGTAATTGAAATAAGCACAGCATCCCTCACATCAAATCTCAGACCATCCTTGAGCTTATCTGGAGCCCAAAGAAGACCAATTGTAATCACAGGAAGCAAGGGATCATTCCAGTAATCATAGGTCTCATTGCCACCCGAACCATACTCATCCTCACTACCAAGAACGTTAAAGATAATAGAACTAACGTTATAATCGTCGCCCTCAGAACCCCCAGAAGTTTCATTTATTCTAGCCTTTATCTCATCTCTAAATTCCCACAACAATCTCAAAGCAAAAGCCCTAGCTACAATGTCTTCAGCACCCACACCCCAAAAACTAACAATCTTTTTGCCAATACCTCCAATCCACTCATTCTCTAGCACATATTCTACAGCATCATCACCTTTTAGCCCCATAGCACCAAGAATTGATGACAAAACTAGCTCATACCCATTCCATGCTGCCTCTCCAAACACATTCCTTATAGCATCAACAATTATAATGAACGGCTGCACAATCGGTCCTAATAGCCTCAAAGCAGCCTCCGACAAGGATCTTATTGCTGACTCAATAACGCTCTTAAGGTATAGCGCAGAATTCCCAGCCCACTCGCATATGTTATTGTATGTTCCCTCAAGAATCTCTTTGATGATGCTTGCTACAGATCTTCCGAATGAAAAAAGTTCGACGATCCAGCTCACTATGTTTCCTAGTAACCATGTAAATTTTTCAACCGCCTTCATTATTAACCATGCTACGCCCGTCGCAATAATCTCTATTGTGCTTGCTCCAGCTCTGATCAGCTGGTATATTCCACTCAGTATCATCTTCGCGACATCGGTGCTCAGTATTTTTATAAATATTTCTGCTGGTCCGCAGAGCTGTACCATTATTAGGTCTATTATTGCTTCTCTTGCCCAGTCCAGTGGCCATTTTATCCATGATAGTTTTTCCTCCAGTCTTTCTCTTAGCCATTTCTTGAAGTTTCCGTATCCCTTCGTTATTTTTTCCACTATCTCATCCACAAATACAAAGCCTCCGAGTGTCTCCCTTGCCCCCATCTCTATTCTGCTTGGGTCCTCTATATTTATCCTGTATGCCTCCGTGATCTCCTCTTTGTGTCGCAGGATGTTCTGTGCCTCTTCATGCCATATCCTTAATGCCTCTTTCCTTCTCCTGAGGCTATCTGTGTGTTTCTCCAATATGTTGTCTATTTCTCCGATATCCGTCCTGTATTTCCCTATCTCTATGGATTCGTATGTCCCTAGTGCGTACTCTATATCTCTCAGTTTCTCCAGTACCTCCCTAGGCCCTAGGAATCTCACGTTCCACATTTCTCTTAGGTCTCTATACTCAAGTCTTCTGCACATCCCTATTAGTGTTGTGTTGTCTGGTAGTATTGCGATTTTCCATTTTCCGG
>CAZVPA010000147.1:0-5266 GCA_964628995.1 uncultured Nitrososphaerota archaeon
GCATTAGACATCCTTACTGCTGTAAAAGGTGATACTAAATCCCCGCAGAAAACTATTAAATCTGGTCTAATATTATTTGCAAAATCTATGACTTTGAACATATTCGCTAAATTATCGTGAATATCAGACATAACAAGCAGTTTCATGAAAAATACCTCCAGATTAGCCGAGTCGCTTTTCAATATCTCTCCTATATTTCTCAATCGCGCTCACGATTTCAGGAGGCAGCTTTTTCTTCATAACCTCTGTTCTCTCCGTAACTATCTCGTTGAAAATTTCCCTAAGCATATCTAGGTATTGCCTTCTTTTACTTGCGACCTCATCGATTCTCTCAAATATGATTCTTGTTCTTTCCTCCGAAACCATATCCTTGTGTAGCGCATTGATGATTTTGTTAACAATGACCCCTCGCTCTTTTGGTATAATGTAGCCGCCTTGTCTCTTAATATATCTCCTCTCGAACAGTTTTTGAATTATTGTTGCGTAGGTTGAGGGTCTTCCTATACCCCTCTCCCTCATTATTCGGACAATTTCTCCTTCTGTTAATGGCCATGCTCGCGGTAACTCTATTGTCTCTGATCTAATTTTATCTGCTGTTAACACTGTGCCCTTTTCAAACAACGAGATTTTTCGGGGCAAAAAGAATTTTCTCATGTCACCCTTAAGAGCTCTGATAAAACCAGGTTCTTTTATCTTTATAATCCCAGAGACTTCTTCTTCGATAACCTCCTTTTTATCCATGTCTCTTGTCAACTCTATTTCTACTTTCACAGTAGCATACTCTGTTAAGGCTTCTTTCATTTGTGATGCCATAAATACTCTAACGATCATGTCATATATGTTGAAAGCTTCGGCGGGTAATTCCTCAGTGAGAATTATCTCTCCTCTCTCTAAGACTTCCCTTAAGTCATCTAACATCAATGGTCTCGTCGGTCTTATACACTCGTGGGCTCCTTCTTCTCCAGTGGACCATCTCCTAGGAGAATGCAGATCTTTTCCGAAATTGTCTACAACCAGACGTCTTCCTACCATAATACCCGCATCTGATACCCGTGTAGAATCCGTACGTATGTACGTTACCAGACCCAATTCGAATAATGCTTGTGCTAACTTCATTGTTTTATCAGCGCCATATCCATAGAAAGCTGATGCGTATCTCAACAGTGTATCTGTGATGAGAGGTGGTGGGGGAATTATCTTCTTTTCCTCTACTACTACATCCTTTATCACTACCTTCTTAACATTGACTTCTCCCGGTATTCTGATCTCAGCTCCATCGCCTAGATTTATCACTGTCCATTTCTCCTTCTGTTTCCACAAGTTGTAACGCTCTACAATCCATGATAATACTGGGGACTGAACTCTCCCCGCGGAGAGATTTCTTTCACCAAGCAATTCTTTTAATTCCTCAGACAGATAGAATCCGATCCACCTATCCTCAATTCTCCTTAGTAATTGTCCCTTTACTAAGTCTAAATTGATTTCCCTAGGTTCGCTCAGGGCACGCTCTATAGCACTCCTCGTAACCTCATGAAATTCTATCCTATAGATCTTCTTGGCGTATGGTTTCAATAGAATAGCAACATCCCATGCAATTTTTTCTCCCTCAATGTCGGGATCGGTTCCTAATAGAACAACCTCGCTCTCTAGTGCAAGTTGCCTTAGAGTATTTATTGTTATTGTTTTGTCGTAAAGTTGCTCTGTCTCACCGCATCTTGGGCACTTCAATGGGATTCCAGGAGACCTCTTCATCGCGGATAAATACATTTGAAGATCGCTTATCCGCTTTCTCAAAAATAACTTAATCCTTCTAATCTTCTTCTCAATAACATCCTTGTTCTCTTTTTCATCGTTCACGGTGATGTAAGGAATGAATACGTATCCGCATTTCGCACACGTAACTTTCGGCCCAAATATTGGAATAAACCTATACTCTGAATTCATCTTTACCATTGGTATCCCATAGGGCCATATTAGCTCCTTAATAACGTATTCACGCACAACCATATCCGGACGACCTTCCCTCCTAATCACCTTAAACTTAGGTATGAACCTATGCGTCACCAAATCGGTTACATGACCTATCGTAGCTGCAATTGTCGCGAGATACTTTCCAATTATTATCTCATAAGCAACCATACCAGGCAGTATTCTTCGGGTAGGCCTACCAAAGAAGCTGGCTATTGTCCTCGCCTTTGTGGGTGATTCAACTACGAATAAGCACGTCTGTAAATGTTCCTTAGCTGGCATTTTACCTAGTCTCGCAATCCTGACTTTCTCCCGATCAGCATCAATCTCCTTTATTACCTCATCGAGATTAACCTCAGAAATTGGGACGGATGCTGTTTCAACGGTCCATAATAACTTTCTATCAAGCTCCTCTAGAAGATTCTTATTATCTGGCAGAATTATGGCGAGACCCTTCGTTATACCGCCCGCATAAAGTCTCGACGTTCTCCCTGATGCTTGAATATACGTCTTTATGTCCGCAGATAAGAGGCTTATTACCTTCTTTCCATCTTCCTCCCTTATCTCAAATGGAACTCCCGCTTTACTGAGTTTTTCGGGCAAATCCTCTTCAGATAAAGCTTCACTCAATCTCTTAGTAAACATTAAAGCTATTAGCAGCGTTGCGAGACGAGGATCCCTATTATCCTTAACTTTCTCTTTTACGAATTCAATGGCCTTGTCAATGCCTTTCTCATTAATTAGATTATTCGCCTCAGTCTCTATGTTGGGGATCTCATAAGGTCGTAACCAAATAATGTTCGATGCTAATTCACGAATACTATCTAGCAACTGCATTTTGTCTGGGAAAATATTCGCCATCTTCCTCAGGACAAATGATAGGTAGATAGGATGTGGCCTAGCCTCTAATCTTATACTGAACTGTGGAATCTTTACAAAAATGGCATATCGGACCCGCTCAGGAAGATCTAGGCCACGTACCAATAGACCATAGGGAGATGCCTTCCCAACCAATATATCAACCTCTTTTTTCGCGAATTTCTCAACAGCATGTGCAACTTCAGTACCTTCCTCTGCTGAAACTCCAATAGCTTTAAGCCCGCTCTTTTCGAGACCCTCTACGATTCTATTTAACAATTCATCGCTATCCGGTCCTCTTGCTATGAAAATTAGGCCTCCAGGCCCTAACTTTTTGGCATATTCGATGGCTCTCTTCACGAGAACATCCCTGTTAACTTTGATTTCTAAAAGTGCATCATCATATGTATCTAAGACATTTCTGATACCCTCCTTAGAAGAACCTATAGAAAAGCCAAAAACTAGTGTGAATAATCTTCTTAGTAGGACGCCGCGCACGCGACCCGTGGCCGATGATACAACTAATATTCCCGCGCGGAGTCTTGTATTCATTATTTCGCTCCACTCATCTTCATTTAGGAAGAATGATTTCTCCTCCGAACTCCTTGAACCCATCCTTTTTATCTTCTCGAGAATCACCCTCATCTGTTTACTTCTATTGTAGCCTAAAAGCGTTATAGCCCTATCCAAATTCTTAACATTCCTCAAAAAACTATCAACATCATCAACAAACATGAAATCAACATATCTATAATGACCCTTCTCCCTACCAGCAGCCTCAAACGCCTTAATTATATTCGACAAATTCCTGATCAAAAACTGAGAAGTAGTAATTAATATCCTAAAATTGCCAGACGAAAACCTCTCCTCAAATTCTCTACGCTCCTTAGCACCCATCTCAGAGTGATAAGAAATAACATAATTAACCCCAAGCTTCGATTCCCACTCCCTAATCTTACTAAGCACCTGTTTCAAAAGAGTCTTTGTCGGCAACACAATATAAGTCCTATAATCCTTCTTCTGAGCCAAATAAAGAGCCATAACAATACCAAACACAGTTTTCCCGACGCCGGTCGGAGCAATTATAGCAAAACTCTGCCCAGAAATAACTCTACGTGCCCAAACCCTCTGAGCAGACCATGGAGGAGCACCAACCAATTTCTCAAAAAACTTTGTAAACTCCTCTAACTCCCTCTCCACATAATACGATTTTCTAAACGCCCTAAGCTCCCCCTGCTCCTCTAAAATCTCTCCCAGTCTAACCTGAGCATTAACGGGAACTTCACCATAATACTTCTTAGCAATACTCTCGGGGATGCATTCAGAACACGCAAGAAAACTATCTAACCTATAGCTAGGAATCTTCCAATTACAATTCGGGCATAACCTCTCAAAAATAGCTAATAGATCCGCAGACTTAATCTTATCCAGCCCTTCCGAGATAATGGAAGCAATAATAGGATCGGCCCCAATGATCTCCACGCTATCCCTCTTCCCCACCTTCCCCACCAGACAACCTCCTTCTCACAACCCTAAAAGCAATCTTCAGAGGCGAAAACATATCCACAATATAATAACCTAATAACTTTAGCAAGCTTGCTTGTTGCATACCAGGAAGCAAAGGCAGACCAATAGTCTTCAATTTTTTCTCAGGCTCGCCAAAAATCGCATCCACAACCAAATTACTACCGCACTTAGGACACTTAGCATCTAAAACCATCCCGACATACTCCCCAGGCCTCCTCTCACGAATCTCAGAATAACCACAGGACGCATTCGAACACACAACTTTTGAGAAAACCCTATAACGCCCTCCACCAGGAACAGCAATACTCCTAGCCTCCTGAATAGCAACATTACCCTCCCTCATAAGCAAAGAACCCATAAACAACCCAAAAATAAACCAAAGCCAATTCTCAGTCCCAGTCAAATTAACATAAAACATCACACCAACAAGAACACCAAACCCAGCAACAATAAATATAAAACCCAAAAGCCTCCTCTTCCGCCTCAAAGAATCCAAGAACTTAAGATCCTCAGCACCTAAATAACGAACAACCTCAACCACTTCATCAACCCTACGCTCACCAACAGTCATCAACCACACCACACAAACAAAACCTAATATACCACAAAGAACACAAACATAATTTAAACCATTACCAAAACAACAAAAGAAAAACCAAGAGAATAAGAATGAAACACACCCCGATAAGTTTTGAGTCACCATTAATAACCAAGACAAAAATTTTGTTATCTCTTAAAGAAGTTTTTCAGTACCAAAAACTAAAAACATAGGGAAATCAAAAATCATGTCACAGCATAAAGATTACTTAGAGATTAAATCATTATACTCAATAATCACCATATCACATAGTAAATATGCTTGATCTACACACAACAATAACATTTTTCAGCTCGAATTCAAATTACCCACAAG
>CAZVPA010000148.1:0-5243 GCA_964628995.1 uncultured Nitrososphaerota archaeon
AATGGAATACTTCGTATATATAAACCATAGTCTCAGCATATAGGGCTACCTACGTCCTATTTTGTATCTCTCCAAGCCCCCAGCAAATAGCTAAACGTATCTTATTGCAAGAGTACACCAAGACATTCTATGATAGAGCGAGATATTTTCTTCCTAAGTAGAGCTATCTCTTCTGGGAAGTCGGTTGATATTATGTCCACCCCCATAAGGAAAAATCTTTTTGCTTCATCAGGATCATTTATCACCCAGCCATTCACCATTAGGCCTCTCCTATGACAAATTTCTACAACTTCTCTGCTTATCACATCCTTCCTAAGTGCTAGAATATTCGCCCCTACCCTCAAAGCACACCTTAATATTCTTTCCGTGAATATGTTTGATATTGCCAGTAGTGGATAGCTTGGATCTATTTTACTTATTCTTCTCAACACACCAAAGTTGAAGGATGCGAATATGACTCTATCCTCCAAATCTGCTTCCCTAACAACGCTAATAACAGACTGCTCATAGCCACCCTCCTTTATTTCTACAATAACATGTTGTTTCTTACCAACAAAAACACTCAGAGCCTCATCAAGCGTAGGGACACTAAGCTCGCTGTCTCCGAATCTTATCTTATACTTACATATCTCATTGTACTTTAAACTACCTACCTCCTCATCCACACCAAAGAGTCTTCTCAGCGTTCTATCATGAATCACTATAAGCCTTTTATCCGCTGTTCTCCTAACATCTAGCTCGACGAAGTCAGCATCAGTGTTGGTAGCGGCTTTAAAGGATAAAATAGTGTTTTCTGGATACCTACCCGAGTATCCTCTGTGAGCGACTATAAGAAACACTGAGAAGCACCTATCTCAACTCAAATCATCATCGGAAAAGCAGAATGTTAATGCGGATATATAGCTCATCCAGACAATTCCTGTATTCGCGTAAGGAATAGGAGCGATCCTTCATTAATCAGCATGATCTATGCCACCCAACACAGAGCTGAAGCTGAGGCTGGGAAGAATCAATTCGACACTACACTGATGACTATCAGAAAAATTAAAAAAAACAGATGGATTATTCCTTAAGCTGTGCTAGCTCATCAGCGTCTATTGTTCCAGTGGTTCTCTTGATAACTAGGATTATACCAACACCAACAGCCTCTTCCAATGCTGCTACTAGCGCTATTATCAGCACAAAGAACTGAGACAGCACGGGGTTTACCGCTATTAGTGATAGTATGGCTATTAGTATCATCGTACCGAAGAATACTATCTCTATCGCTATGAACATCTTTATTAGGTTTCTCTTCGTCATCAAGCCATAAAGCCCAAGGATTATAACGAGTATGGATACCGCAATTAGAAACTCCACGGTCATGCCTTACCACCTCCCTTCTCTGCAATCTCAGCTATCCTCATCGCAAATACGGAGACTATAAGCACTATGCTTGTTATCATGGACACAAGCACGATGAGTATTCCGTATTCATCCCATATAACCTGCCTGAACTGCTCGAACACGAACTCTTTGGCTGTAAGCTCGATGGCAGGAGCATAGCTAAATATCCACATCAGGAGCCCAAATGTGATTGCTGCGAATATTATTCCGAGGATCGTCCTCCACCTCATTCCTCCTCCACCCTCTCACCAACTATTAGCGTTAGGAATATGAATATTGCCACAACACCCATGTTCATAAGGACTATGAAGCCTCCTATGATCCATAGTCCGTAGATACCAAGTACTCCAAGCAAGCATAGGTTAGCCCCCATGAAGTATACCAGCATCCTATACAGCTTCTTTGTCTCTATGGTCAAAGCCGTGAAGGCTAGGATACCTATACCTAGGATCAGTATTAATGCTTCCTCAACCCCAATCATAGTCCCCACCAGATAAGCAGTATTATAAGCTGAATTATGCTTAGAGATAGAAGCTTACTCCAGAAGATTCTTAACACTTGATCAATCCTAAATCTCGCACTTGCTGCGGAGATCGCAATGATTATGTACATGACAATTATTGTCTTCAAGAAGAACCAGAACGCGTGCCAGAATGGGACAAGAAGCCACTCCAAACCGCTTACCGTGAATACTGGGCCTAGGGGGCCTCCAAGGAAGAATGTCACTATTAAGCCACTCAATGTGAACAACTTCATGTCTGTTAGCAAGTTGAAGTAGGCTAACCTTCTCCCAGAAAGCTCCGCCTCCCATCCACCAGCTATCTCTGTCTCAGCTTCTGGAATATCAAATGGTATTTTCTTCAGCCTAGCCATACTGCTTATTAAAGCTACTATCAAAGCAGGGATCAGCAAAATTGCCGCTGGAACGCCATTCTTCACCACTGTGACCACATATATTATATCGCTTATCCTCAGAGATCCAGCTACGAATACTACGGATGCTAGGGCTAGGAACATTGGGATCTCATAGGATAAATAGAGCTCAGCTCTTCTTCCAGCACCTATCGTCGGATATGGTGAGGGGAATAGATATGGGGTTATTATGTATACCAAGCTGGCAACAGCGAGGAGAGCTATTACAAATACTACGTCGCCATGAAAGCTTATTATTCCTTCCGTGCCAAATATTGGTAAGAACATCGTTAGAATAACCATTATCCATAGCCCAAATATCGCCGTGAAATCGACGAGGATCTCATCAGTACCCTCAGGAGATATTTGATGTTTCCTCATAAGCTTTATGAAGTCGGCTATGGGTTGGAGTATTCCTAGGTTTCCCGCAAGCTTAGGGCCAACCCTGTGCTGCATATGCGCGAGAACCTTCCTGTAGAACCATTCAACAAGAAACGCAACGAATATAACGAAGAATGTCCAGACAACTATCTCAATACCAAATATCAGCTCCCCCATCATTTTGTCTTCTCACCCCCAAACCCCTCAGAGGATATGCCAGCATAGTCGCTATGAGAATTACCAGCGACACCATGACGTATATACTTACCTCAGCGGCCATGAACAGTATGAATATCACCACGATGTCCCAAAGAATGAAGAACGCAATATAGTAGAGCCACCAGGGCTTATATGGGATATATGTGCTTGGAAACTTATGGCCGCTGGCGAATGGTTCACGCCCCGTTTTTCGCTTCGCAACTCTACCCATAGCATATATTATAGCCAGTAGTAGTAGAGGTACTATTACCACCAATATCGCTCCTACAACACTAACCATACTGACATCTCCTCCATCGACCAGGAACGCTCTCTAGGCCCAATAAAATATTTTTCGAACCAGTTAATATCCTAAGAAAAATGATTTATAGCTACAAAGTATTTACCATCAACCCAAAGATTCTGGTAGGAATACTCACCTTCAAGCCTAGCCAATAGTGTTATCCTCCCCCAATCACCCTCAGCCGCAAAATCTAGGAGTATTATTCTGTGTTGATATCCAGAAAAGCTCAGGAGTATAGTGGATCTACCCAATATGTAGAAACCAGGCGGAATTGCTCTGATAGGGTCTGCTTTTATCGGTAGGCTAAAACTTAGGGAGCTTAACAAAGATCGAAGACACCATGCTTAGGATGCTAAGGCTATCAGAAGCACCCCCAACAGCTACATCATATTGATATCCATGTCCTTAGGAGAATAAAGAGGTGATGCATAGAAAATAAAAAATACTATACCATAGCAGCTGTTTCAGCCAAGAAACATGCTAAGTACTCCAAGCCCTAAGAACTCCATTAGGAACAGACCGATAACGAATATCAATCCCACAACGAAGATTATCATGTATGTGTTGATGTGTCCGCTCTGCATTTTTGCGAATGCGCCTCCTAAGCGCTTCATAGCATTGGGTAGACCCTCATATATCCTATCCACAGCTTTCACATCGAATTTGGCCGTCAGAGCAGCAATCAGCTTTCCAAATACGGCTTCTGCTACCTTATCGTAGAAAACATCTACAACTGTTCCCTGCTGGAATAAGTTCTGCGCCTTGATTAGCCCCTTATATTTGGAGAAATCTACGCCTTTGATAGCATAAATATATATCATAAGACCAGCCAGCACAAAGCCCGTAGCTACAGTAATACCCATTATTAGTTCCTTGGGGAGAAGCAGACTTCCCGCTGTGGCTTCTGCTAGTGTGTGGACGGATGGTGAGATATGAGCAGCGCTCTCCGCAAGTATTAGCCCAATAGGAATCAGTTTTCCTTCATAGGGTATCGGTATTCCCCATAGAATAGCTCCAACCACAAGTATTGCTGTGGGCACCAATATTATAAGATTAGACTCATGTGCGTGCTTAGCCTCATCGCTCTTCGGCTCCCCGAAGAACATCAAGCTTATCCACCTAAATATGTAGGCTGAGCTGGCAACCGCAGCTATGAAACCTAGGACAAATAATATTGGATCCCCTGTGGCGGCAGTTCCTATCAGTATCTCATCCTTGCTCCAGAAGCCACCAGAGAGCGGGAAGCCAGCTATCGCCCAGCCTCCAATGAATGCGAGAAGCATAGTTTTCTTCATCTTATCCTTAAGACCACCAAGCTTATGAAGATCCCTCATATCATGTGTAACATGTAGTACGCTTCCAGCCACGAGGAATAATCCAGCTTTGAAGAAAGCGTGGTTCAGCAGGTGGAAGAGCGCCGCGGCATAGGCGCCAACACCAAGAGCCAACATTAACAGACCTAAATGTGATATCGTCGAGTATGCTAGTACTCCTTTAACATCATTATTAATCACCGCTAAGATCCCAGCAAAAGCAGCCGTGATACCTCCTATATACGCAACGAACACAAGAGGCTCTATCCCCGCAACAGCCATAGCATTTTGGTAAAGTGGGTAAAACCTAGCAACTAAAAATACTCCCGCCTTAACCATGGTGGCGGCATGTATAAGTGCTGATACGGTGGTAGGGCCTTCCATAGCCCATGGTAACCATGTAAACAAGGGTATTTGGGCACTCTTTCCTATGGCAGCTCCGAACAGCGAAAGAGCTATGACCCCCAACATGGGGCTTGCTGCTGCAGCATTCAGCTCAACTATTTCGAGTGTATGATACTGGAAGAACGCTAAGACGGTTGCTACATAGAGGAATACATCACCTAATCTTGTCGTAATGAAAGCCTTCATTGCTGCCTTGGAGGCCTCCGGCTTCCACCACCAATAGCCTATCAATAGGTATGAGCATAGACCCACTCCCTCCCACGCGATTAGGAGCTGGATCAAGTTAGACGATAATACCAACATAAGCATAAACGCCACGAACAGCGTTATCTCAAAGAAGTACC
>CAZVPA010000149.1:0-5232 GCA_964628995.1 uncultured Nitrososphaerota archaeon
TAGCTTCAACAGACACATAGCCATAATAATATCGGACTGGAAAACAGCAGACAAAGAAATGGACATAGAGAAAGCACTGAACCGACTAAAAGCAATAAAAGAATTAGTGCCAGTTGTGATACTAATAACAACATATGAAAAGCCACCAGTAGATAAAGATTTTCAAGTGGTTGTATTGAAATATAATGGAGAAAAACTCGTGGAATTATAGTAACTTTGTAGGTGATGCGTATGCCAGCATGGCGGGTTCATATAAAAATTGCCGAACTCCTATGCATAGATGCCGAAGTCGCGAGAATAGTTAATGAGATAATAGACATCAGGAAACCTCATGACGGCAGATCAGAGTTTGGAGCATTCGCAGACAAGTTATTAGAAATATTCAGAAGATTCAATGACCCCCAAAAACTTATGGATGCACTAATGGCATTCCACCTGCATCACATACTTGATATAGCATCAGAGAAAGGATCCCTTGATGAAGGCATAGAGGAATATAAACAAATCCTCCAAGACCTCTTAGAGAAGTTAAAGACACTCCAAGAGATCAGGAGCCGAATGCCGGAAGTGGATGACATCCTGTTCATAGAGAGGTACCCCTCGGATCAAGAAGGCGTATCATTTGACGATGTTGAAGCTCTAAGTAATAAATTCATCTTGATTGAGGACTCATTTAGGGAAATATTGCGAAGACTCAAGGAGGGGTGTAAGGGTGCTCCAGAGG
Organism: uncultured Nitrososphaerota archaeon; assembly: GCA_964628995.1. Classification (GTDB taxonomy): domain Archaea; phylum Asgardarchaeota; class Njordarchaeia; order Njordarchaeales; family Panguiarchaeaceae; genus Panguiarchaeum. The sequence goes on from CAZVPA010000149.1 coordinate 725, forward strand.
GTCCTTATACACTTCTTCCAAAAGGCCTAAAGGATTTCCTCGACCAACTTGATTCCATAGAGGAGGAGCTCGGTGATGAGGATATACTGGATGCGGAAAAGATTTTGAAGAGAATATTTGGCGAACGATTGGGAGAAGAGGCATCAATGATGGGAGGAAGAAGAATTAATGTGATCCCGCCAATTGGTATTCCGGGAGAATGTGCCGAAATATTATATGTGGTCTTTGGAGTCAAAGACATGCTAGATCCACACACATTCTACTCCAGAATGTTCGAAGCACACAAACACATCATTGATACATGCAAAGGAACGACAAAATATGTTGTTTTCCATGTGCCTTATGGAATACCAAAAATTTCAGACACAAAGAGCTTCAGTAATTTCGTTAAGAGGTGGTGGGGATGGTATATATCCACCCCAGCACATCCAGCATGGATGGCAGCATTCATAACCTTCTCGGAAGTGGCAAAAAGCATAGGGGTACTAACAGTAATCAAACTAATACGTGGTCCACGGGTAATAATAATGTGAATGGATTTGGCTCTAACGAGGGGCTTGGAGTGCCTGTCAACGAAGTTCAATATTCGAATCTCACCAAGGTCTCAATATATCTTTCTTTTTTTATATTTGTTGTTATTTTATAGATATCTCCATAAAGGGTGAGCTCTATGTCACATTCTAAAGAATATAGCAATTATGATGAAATCGTTAAGTTTGACTATACAGATCAAAATGAATGGAAAAACTTTGTTAGAGAGAAAATTTTGCCTCTATATAGATCCGCATATGTGATAAAGAGACTCCGCGAGGAGCTTGAAAGGATGTGTAAAAATTTATCGGGGTACATGAATAACAAGAATATACAGAAGATCTTTCTTGGTGGCGTTGATTCTGATGGTAACTATAGGGACAACAGTCTAGCGAAGTTCTATAGGGATTCTCTGGGAATCTGGATAGACACAAAGAAATGGGTAACACTAGTAAGAGAGGGAATTGATGCTGCCAAACATGTGAATTGTGAGGCTGGGCATACAACATTACTAGGGTTTTTAAGAGACGTACTAGAAATAACAAACAGCTTGCTTGCGAAAGTCGGAATAAATGAAGAAGATAGACACAAAAATTGCGACAAGGAAGTCACGAAAATCCTCAATAACCCTGAGAAAATAGTAGACGCATTAAGAACATTATACTCGCTAGCAATTGATGTTCTAGTGAACTATGATTACCACATGTTCTTTATCATGAACACGCGAAGCATACCTAGATATTATATAGAGGAGGCTTATCCGAAACTAACAACAAAATTTGATGAAGTGGCTAAGTTTCTCGAGTTGGAGAAAAAATTTGAACCAGAAACTAAGGATAAGCAGATAAAGGAACGATATACCGTATGGGGTCACAGGAGAAACGGATTTGCGGATCTACTATACAGGCTAAACAAAGTAGTATGGGGCTATTTCGAGGGGCATGAATGGAACCCAGCACTCAAGCTCATTATAAAGAAACCACTAAACTTGAAAAAGGAGTATTACGAGAAAATTAAGGATGCATTAGAAAAAATTGGTTGGAAAGAACCAAGCTACATAAAAATCGGCTGGTATGAATACACCTCTGGTGCAGGTTATAGGTATTCCTTTAGAGATTGGTACAGAGTTAAAGGTTTATTCCTAGAAGAAGTATATGAAGAAGGAAGTAGCTATGATAGAGGTCCCTATAAGCTTGAACAAAAGATAACTATAACTAAACTCCTTGATGATTTGAGCCCAGCTCTTTTTCTCGGGTATGTTGTTCTTATAGTAAGGGGCAATGAATTACATGTGGATTGGGGTGCATGGAAATGAATCAAAAAGTTAGTCAAAAATTAAAGTACGAAGGGGATGAAGAGATTTTGAGAATGTGGAAAGAGAAACATGAGAAAGCTAAAGAAGGGATTCAAGTGAAAAAATCTGAAATAAAAAAGTTCTCACAAAGAATCCAGGTTCCTATTATTAGGTTAGAGAAAACTCCGACCATAGAGCTAAGGTCATATGAGATAGACTTTAGCATCCCTAGAATTATAAGTGATATTAAGAAAATCAGGATAACTCGCATACCAATAGTAAGACTAGGCAGATTTGATATAGAACCGAGACTAACAGAACTTGATGATGTATTACCTACAATCTCGCGATTAGACATGAGCAAATATCTTCCGATTCCTATTTTCGTGATTGGGAGCGTTGAAAGGGATCTCTATATCTCCCCATCTCTAAATGCAGAAATCCCTCATATAGAACCAATGAAGAGACTTGAAGAGATTGTTCCAATGTATACACCGTCATCAGCAACAATTGAATATACTACTCAGACTTTTGATGACGAGGTTTGTGAGGATATTCGACCACGAGTTATCCATGAGGATAAGATTTCACAGACCATTGTAGGATCTATGGGTGGAGGAGAAAGATTTGAGGAGGATTTGGACGTGATAAGGCATATGTTCGGCTTATCTAGAAAAACTAGGCGAGCATTATATTCTGGAGAGCCGATGGTAATAGTTGTTCCAAAGGAGGAGTTTTTAGGTTTTGTAAGATACCTATGCTCTAGAATATATAGGGAGATAAAAGGTGGAAGAGCGAAACCTAGGATTATATCTAACATCAATAGGGAATATTTTAGAAATGAAGTTGAAAGATGGTTGCAGGCTGAAGATAGAATATTCTCTATTGAATTTAAAGAGAACAAGGAGCTGGATTGTGAGTTTTGGGAAAGCTTTTGGGATAGAATAGAAGAGTTATTCTCGCAGGATTTCGGCTTCATTATCCTCAACCGTGACGTTCTCTATATTCCCCAGCATCATATCGTGAAGTGGATATATTTATGGTTTCCAGATCGATTAGTGAGCGACCCAAAAGCTAAGGCTGAGTTATGTGGTGCTATGTGGGGTTTTCTTGATCCTGATGATATACTTAAAAAAGCGGGAACATGCTCGAGTGATATGAAGTTTGATATCATATTTGAGGTGGCCAGAGAGGAGTTCAAAAGCAAGCTTAAAAGCATTGTTGGGAGGTACCTATATGTGACCAAGAGAGGAGAAAACGAATCCGATACTCATTTTATGTTGAAGCTATTTGTCGTAAAATATATTGCGGATGCTCTTGAGCTGAATGATATCATAAGTATGAGGAAGTATATTCATGTAGAAGAGCCTTGGGACGGAGTATATCCAGATATCTATGTTAGTAGTGACGCAACCAAGTTTGCCGATGAGGTATTTGAGATCGAGACATTATTCGGTGAAGGAGAATTCTCCATTAAGAAGATTGATGAAACTATAGAGAAGTATAAGAAAATTGGTAATCCCCCACAAAGATTAAACATTGTGTTGGAGAATTTAACATTTCTTATGCATCTTGAGGAGCTTATAGAGAGAAAAAGCTTTCACTATAAGGAGAGGGAACATGGAGCTGTGAACTTTGAACTTGAATTCTGGACACTCGATGTTCAAAACTATAGGCTTGTACCACTAAGGTTTATTGTTGAGAAAGTAAGGGCACTGATAAAGAAATTGAGAATGTACTAAGTACTTTTTGACCCATAATATTAAGTTGTCTTCTTTACTTTTTTAACTATGATGTGGAGGCAAACATATTTTGGGTGTGTTGAGACCAGCATGACACATTTTAAGCGTATTGCTGGACGTCACATAAGGGAGTTGTGTGATGTATTGGGGGTAGATCGGGAGATGATAAAGCTTGAAATTGTGGATGATTCGGGGGATCACTCTTGTGCTGGGTTGCGGATACTCATGTTTCGAGTAACGTGCTGGTGATTATGTCGACGAATAGTAGGGGGCTTAGTCTTAGTAGTGTGTTCATGAAGTATGCTATGTGCTGTATGGTGTTTATTTTTCTGTGTCCTATGGATATCAGTTCTTCGGAGCTCTCTTCGTCTTGGGGATAAGCCTGTAGTTCTTCTAGAAGCTCTTTCATGCGTTGGTACTTTCTTTTAATTATTTTCCTGTGCCTAGACAACACGTATACCCCCAGCGTCTTCTCGTTTTCGAGTTTTTTGGATAGTACCTTTACTAAGTTTTTCTCGATGAAGCTGATGTCACTGGAGTTCATCCCCATCCATCCGCGCTCTAGGTAGAGTGCTAATCTAGAAACAGCATAGATTGCGTTCAAGTAGTCATCGTTGATTATACATTCGTCGGGGCCCAATATTTTAGTAAACATCTCGGGACTCAGCAAGAACTCTTGGTCAAGAATATGATGATCAACATTAAGTTCTTTATAATCATATTTCTTGCCTGTTTGGTCACATAGGATTGCAACTCCACGTGGGGTTGTGAGGCCATTTCTTATTGAGAAGAACCTTATGTTCTTAATCTTAAGCCTGCTAAGAATGTCCTCTTGTGGATGTTCTGGAGCATAAATCTTTAGTCTCACAGTCCTGTAGCCTGACCCATTATCAAACACGATAACATCCGATAAGCTATCTATAAGCTTTAGAGAAACACTA
>CAZVPA010000150.1:0-5145 GCA_964628995.1 uncultured Nitrososphaerota archaeon
CTAAGTAGATAATTTCAAATCTTCCGCCCCAGACATCTATGGCGCGCATCAGTGGTTCTGGAACAGAGCCGCAGACAACATAACTAATTCTGGCTCCTTCCGCAATTCCCCTAAAAAAGCTGAATATAGTATCATCACTGGAATTCCCATAGAAACCCTCATCTCTAACTTTTTGCGGTAGGAGATGGAATTCATCGAAGAGGAGGAATAACCACCTGTCATACTTAACTAGGAACTCGTTTATTTGGTCAAAGAGGGGTTCCAAGTCATCCTCTTCCTTACACTTTCTATAAGTATCATCTAAGCCCGGAATGTCGTTTTCTAGCTCCCTTACTATAAATTTTATTGGTCTCATTTTTCTTTTCAAATCAACATAGATAGCGATAACATCCTCGAATTCTCCGAGAATCTCATAGTAACGATGCATCAAACTGGTTTTCCCATATTTGAGGGGAGCAACAATACATAGAAGCATCTTTCTCTTCAAACTAACACTCTTGCGGAATAGATCTAGTTCTCTCCTCCTGTCAAAGAATTTTTCTCGGGGAACATAATCCTCATAAATGAAAGGAGACCTTCTCTCCAACAGCACCACCAACACACATTGTTAAGCTTTAAATTCCACACTAAAAAGATGATACCCAGACGCGGGGACAGTATAAAAACATTTCTACACTTCAACACCCTTTTAAAAACTATTACAGTTATATTTTAAAACGCATCTATAAAGAAACGGGAAAATTTGGGGGAGTCTCTAACTCAAAACTTTTATCCTTAAATAACCTGATTATTGTGACTTTAGTTGGTATTTATCGGTGTATCGCGTTGGGAGAGCTTGTGTTACCTTCACACATCGCTGGTCTAATATATTCCATTTCTAGAAACACAGATCTTGAGGGGCACTATTAAAGATACTCTTCGACTACATAGACCTAAAACTCAAGGACATCAATGAAAAAATCAGAAGATTTGGGGAGAAGTACGGGATGAGCTACGAGGAATTCAAAAGGCGTATATTGGGTTCTGACGAATCCTACAGATATGACGTGGAGAAGGACTTCTGGGAGTGGGAATCGCTTATAACACTCAAGAAGTACTACGAGGAGCTGAGGAAACGATGGGCTATAGAAAGATAGCAGAGATCCTCAGCGATATTTTCTCCCAACTTTCTAGAGTGAAACTAAAAAACATAGAAGCATTTGTTGAAAAAACTTTGATTATTCGATTCTTGAAATACTCTGTTCTAAATTCTAAATGGGTATATTCTTGGTTTTGTTGGTGACCTTATCTTTGATGGTTCATCCCTAAAGAACCATGTCCCCTCGTCTAGATCCCATATTCCAATATTCATTCTGCTGGCGAGGGGTGTACTTATTATTATGTATGGCCTTATCATGTGCGCATGTACCTCAGCCCTTATCCACTCAGTATCCTTATCCCTTACGAGAATCCTGACGTCCACAAAGGTATTTGTCAGCCATAGACTGGGCTCCTCCGTCGGCTCTACAGCTGTGATGTCAAGCTTATTACAGAGCGGTATTGGGAGAGCTATTGCTGGATTCTCTGTCCTATATCCCCCATTAACAAGACCTGATGTCCTCTCGATAATGTTATTTTCGCGTATTTCTATAGGTATCCAAACCCCCTTCTCAATCACGGCTCTTCTTTTTTCCTGCATATCCTTCTGCACCCACAAGATAATGATCAAGAACAATAGTTCTTTTTTCCCTTTTTCCTCGACTTATGAGTATGTCGTCATAAAATATCTTCTTTCTCCATAACCACCTCGTGGAATCTCTCTCCAAATTTTCTCCCCCTAGAAAGTAAATAAACTAAACTTTATATAACACTAGACATTTTACGAAATGATGACCGATATGACCTTAGAAAAAAATAAAGATGATGGTGTTATTTCTTCCTCCTCTTTCTTTTTATAATTAGTACAAGTACTATCGCGACGAAGAACTCAATACCGAACCACATAAGCCTCAATCTAAGCATATCGATAGACTCTATTTTAGCACTAAAACTACCCAGAGAGTGCTTTTCCTCCCTTTGCTGTTGTAGGACAGTGCCGGACTTAGTTGTACTCTGGAAAGAACAGAGAGACCAACACCCAATGGGACTGCGAGATCTGTGGTACCTATGACGGGAAGATCAACATCATGAAAAACTAAGGTGTCAAGATAAATCCCAGCGGTACAATTATTATGAATAGATCCTTCATGTTTAGATCTATAGTTCCTTGGCTCTGCGGAGTCATATTCGCGATGAATGTCTTATTTAGAGATGTCCAGGTCACATTCTTGTCAATCCACATGCTGTTTGGTATAGCAGTTCCATCAATAATAACCCTACCACGGATAACATTTACTAGACTCTTGATAAAATCATATGTATCCTGACGAAAACCACACGATAGGTCTGTTCATGGTTTTTATCATTAAAGTATGTTTTACAGTTATTTTTAAGACAAGGTGTGGTATGTGGCGATGCTGTTTGAGGGTCAAGGTATATAATTTGGGGCCTCTAGAGAAGGCTGATATATGCTTGGGAGAGCTCGTGACATTATTCGTTGGTCCTAACAATATAGGAAAGACGATACTGTCGCGTGCGATATATGCGTTTGGGAAAAGTATCATAGACGGAAGAATCGACAGGGAGGTTTTTACTTGTTGTCTTCTAGACAATTTTTATTCCAGCGTAAGTGATCTTAGGAGTATCATAATGCATGGTAAGAGGAACTTCAGCATTGAGTATCATATAGATGATGTGTGCATGCATGTTGAGTTTGATGGTAATGAATTGCATGTACCCCAGAATGTTCTGAAGAGGTTGAAGATGTTCTATGTCCCATCCTTTCGTGTTGCGTCCTATTTTCTTAAGCAAAACCTACTAAGTATAGTTAAGTTGATCTCTGACGTGAGTAGTGGTATCATAGAGAAGGAAAAACCCCATGATTATAGGAAAATTGTCGGAGATCTTCTAGAGTTTCAAAGGCTCTTTAGGATACTTAGACAGGACACCCCAAAAGCGATGTTAATGAACATTTCTAGTCTATGGTACTCTGTTACAATCTTGGATGTTCTAGTACCGATACTGCGTCTAGCACTTATTGGTGAACAGCCAGAGCTTAGCTTCAGGGATTTCATCGGAACTGGCCTAAAATATGATGCAAGATACGATAAAATGTATCTTGAAGATATTGGTATACCATTGTCGCTCACATCTGCGGGAATGCTTGAAGTCGTACCGATGTTGCTGACATTAGATTATGCATATAGGGTTAGTAAGAGTTTGGGGTAGAAACAGTAATATTTATTGATGAACCAGAAGCACATCTTGAACTCCTCACCCAGATATCACTGATATGGAAAATGCTCGGCTTTATAATGGAGCAACACAATCGCAATATAAGGATGCGGTTGATAATTTCGACCCACAGCGATATAGCAGCATATACATTCATAAAATGGTTCGTAAGACATGAGCGGACAGATCTCCTGAGAATATATGATTTCTCCGATGGTACCCCAGTTATGAGAGAAATAGACAAGACGGGCGAGACATTCATTAAAAACATAGATAAGGCCCTAAGGAAATTATTTTGGGAGAGCTAAGTGAGGATAATAACTATAGCTATCGACACACGCATAGTTTCTAAAATCATCAATAACTACGGCACTAGCGACCCCAAGGACGCATATGATAGATTCTGGAGAGACACCATAGAGAAAGCATTAAATAGAAACAACATACATACAGATAATAATAACCAGTAGCATGGTTAAAGAACATGCATCAAAACTAAGAATTCATAAGGACCATGTCGAACAAATAATCATCCGTCCCTTTCGGGACGGCTCATACACGAATATTTGATTTTCTGGTAGCCACTCCATACTGGGCAACCTAGAGATGCCACATATAAAGCGAGACCATCACTTATGCACACAGGATGACCTGACGATTACATGTCTAAATCTTTCCTAGAAGATGACACACGAATATCACCTCGAACAGTTGTGTGCTAGATCAAACCCAACAAATCATAAGACACATTTCAGACGAAAGCCGCCAAAAAATCAACATACCAATACACATTTCCGTCATCACCTCCTGTTCCTATGATTACTTCTAGGTGGCCATCACCATCAACATCACCCAAGGCAAAATGAGACTCACAATCCCCCTCTTTTTTGTACATCCACAATAAAGAGCCATTTTCACCATTCAAACAATACACATAGCCATAATAATCTCCCGCGATTACTTCCAGTTGCTTATCATCATCGACATCACCCAGAACAGGAGAGCACCACCAAATTCCTGTATGTGTATGTATCCTCCACAATAATGAGCCGTCCTCACCATTCAAACAATATATATAACCATTCAAATCTCCTATGATTACTTCTAGGCGTCCATCACCATCAACATCACCCAAGGCAGAAGATGAAATTATTTGGATCTATTGGGGGAAAATGGAGTAAAAATAGAGACGACATTATAGTCAAAAAAATGGAAAAAATAACAATATGGGGGGAATACGCTCTAAGTAAAGTATGGAGTATAGCTCCCCAAGAAGAATATATAAAAGTACGTGAAGATAAACATAAGCAAACACCCACACTACTATGGATACGGAAACTATCGGATATGCATGAGTTATCTTCGCCTGCTTTAGGTGATGTTGATGGCAATGGCCACCTAGAAATAATCATAGGAAGCTCAGATAACAAGACATACTGTCTAAGTGGTGAAGATGGATCAATACTATGGACATATACGACGAATGGATGGACGCATGTTGAGTTAAACTCTCCTGCCTTGGGTGATGTTGATGGTGATGGCCACCTAGAAGTGATCATAGGAAGTCAAGATCATAAGATATACTGTCTGAATGGCGAGGATGGATCGATACTATGGACATACACAACAAGTGATGAAATATTTGGACTACAAGTAGACATACCAGAAGACTCCCAATAATTTTTCTGGCTACTGTCACAACTATCACCATTCTCTATCGGCTTTCGGAATGAATTTGTTTTCTGATTGATGTTTTATGGGGGCCGACCTATGAAAGCATATGATATTCCGCTTATAAAGGTTGTCCTCACCATCAAGCACATCGCAAAGAAA
>CAZVPA010000151.1:0-5137 GCA_964628995.1 uncultured Nitrososphaerota archaeon
AGTTACAGGCATACATTAACGAGAAAAAACAGGAACTTAACGAGATGAGAAAGTTACTGCGGGAGATAAACGAGCGCTTGGAGATTCTCCAGAGGGAGATAGAAGGATTCAGTCTACGGAAAGAGCGCAAAATAAAGACACAAATAAGGAGGCTCGAACATGTACTCGAAACGTTTAATATCCCACCAGAAATAGAGGAGCGAATCGTGAACAAGATTAGGCAACTTTCAGAACAACTAAAAAGCTTCAAGGAGAAAGAGGAGAAATGGCGCGAAGTAAGTAGACTGAAAAGAGAAAGGGAGAAAATTAGGGACGCAATTGGGGCACAAAGAAAAGCTCTGGTTCTCTACATACAGGAACTGAGAAAAATCAGGGGGGAGATACGGGAGCTAAGAAAAGAGAGAGATCACTTCAAGAGCAAGGCCGATGAGTATCATAGTATAGTCCAGAAATATGGTGAGAAGTTACGATACATAAAGGAAATACTGAACAAGCTGAGGGAGATAAGATATAAGATCAATAGGACACTAAACAAACTGAGGAAACTCAAACAGCAAATGCGGTACTTCAAGGCCGAGGAGGAATTCAAGAAGATGGTTCTTGCCAGACTACAAGAAATAAAGCTGAAGATATCCAGAGGAGAACTTGATATGCCAGACCTACAATTTCTTGTAAACTTTGGATTCCTGACAGAAGATGTATTCGAGAAGATAATATCGGCAAGCCCACATGAACTAGCAAAGAAAGTCGCTGAAGAACTCGGGTATGGTGGATAATTAGCTAGCCCCTGATTTTCAATGCCCTCTTCAGTTTCTTTATTGCGTCAATTGTCGTTTTCTTTGGAGATACCCTAGCGGAGGATTCCGCAATGCGCTTCACAAGTGTAGCAACCCTAGGTATTATCTCAGCATAGTTCTTCTCGTTTACCTCAACATAGTACTCTACATTTGGTTCCGTATAGTCAACCACTATATACATGATGTATCTGTATAGATTGCTTAATTCTTGGATTGTGAATCCATCCAAAATGTGCTTCACACCCACCACATTATCGGTCAGTAGCAAGTAGTCATCCATACCTCTAATCCTTACGATGTCCAATTGTTTAGAGTAGGATAATGCTTGATCTACAAGCTTTGGTTGATTCTTCGACACAATTATAAGGGCGCAACCAGGGGTAAAGGGTGTGGTCATGGAACAGAAGACAACATCATTGATAGGCCTCATAAACTTCGCTATATAGTAGAAGTATGCGCGTCTATCAACAAGCCAAGTCTTCCCCTGAATAGCATATTGATTTTTCGCCATATAGATACCCTCAAGCGGATGTCTAATCTCATAACTTAGGGTAGCGTTAAATAGTCTCCTAAATGTAACTTCCAATGCCTTCATATATTTCTGATGGGCAGAATGTAGATTTTTTGCCCCCCTAAGCCAGGCTAAAATGAATGGTAGAAACAGTACGATGAATGGGAGAAGTAGGATAAATATGGAAATTATTATTGTCCAATCCATAATAACCACCAAAGTTCTAATCAGTATCGCTAATAAATAAATACCCTAACTTTGTCAGGCTCGAAGTCTTGGGGTCTGCCGTATGTGGAATTATGGGGGGGTCTGCCGTATGTGGACATTTGTGGACAAACATATACAAACATAACATGGATAATTATGATTGATGCTAAATTTGTCCACTGCCCACATACGGCTTCGGCCCTTAGCCTTGTCCCCCTCTGGGTTCATTGGGGGCACGGCATCGCACATCGGGCCCAGGCGGGACCCCAGCCGCCCGGGCCGGCCCGGGAGCCAACATCAATGTATACTGGGACAGCACTGTATAAAGTACCCAGAGGCCCCGGGCCGGCCAATTGGGGGGATATGGGGCCGGGTGAAAAACACAGCCGGCCCGGGGCAATCAGAGTAAATCCGCTATGCTTATTACTACCCTGGGTACCATCGCTATTTTCGCATTAACACGCTTTTTTAGTATGTTGATACAAGCATTTAATTGCCTGTTGATTTTTAGTCCGCACTTCGGGCACTCTACGGTTAACCCTTGTACAGTGGCCTCGGCGCCGCATCGGGAGCACGTCTTCGTGGTGTTCTTTGGGTCAACTTTGTCGTCAACGTACCATCGTGCTTTGAGTTCCTGGACTAACAATTTCCATAGTCTGTATGATAGTTTTCTGTTCCAGTTCTTGCTCTTATTGAACATTCGTTGTTTTTCTAGGTCTTCAACTAGGATTAGTGCGTTGTAGGTTCTTGCTAGCTCGACTATGTATGTCGCTATCTTCCTGATGGCGTCTCTTGTGTGGTTGTGGTATTTGGTGCTTAGTGGTTCGAGGGCTCTGCGTAGGTTTTCTCTTTTCGCGTGTGCGAGTTTTTTCTGGATTCTCGACTTTTTCTTGTGGTTTTTTCTGATCCATTTGATTAGTTCTGACCAGTCTATGGTTGTCCACAGTGTCGTTATGCTTGGTGCGTGGAGTAGTAGATCAATCGTATCCATGTTCAAATCTATGCTTATGTATGCTCTAGGTCGAAATTCTTCGCGTTCCTTAGTGTACTGTAGAATAATTCTATACCTTTCCCTTGGCTCAAGCTCCTTGATCAATACTGCGCCAAGTTTATAGTCTTTAACGCGTTCTAGGAACCATTGGCCATCTATGGGTACCTTGAGATAACGTTTCCTTGGTACTAGGGTAATCACTAGTTCGCCATTTCTCACTCGAAATAACGTGTTCTTGATGTAGATTGTTCGTCGCTTCATTACTGGTTTCTTTTTTCGTGCTCTGCCCTCTTCGTATAGTTCTCTCCATCCCCGCATAACGGTTCGGTATGCCCACTGTATTATTGAATCAACATAGTGTGCCGCATATCCTGTTTTTGTCCACATCTTCAGCAGCTTTTTCCTCAACTCGTCATAGATCCCTTTATATTCTGGGAGCTTTGGAATCATGCGTTTAGTGGCATAGTACACTTTGAATCTAACCAGCCGCCTTTTCTTTTTGGGATCCCAGTATTCAGATTCCTCAAATTTCTTCTTCTGTAGTCTCAGGCATCTCCTCGTACTCTCAACCTTCTCCTCGTAGCTTCGATACTTTCTATGTTTGGTTTCAAGTTCTGGCGTGACAACGATTGTATAGTAATGTCGAATTTCCCTCTCAGTCCACCGTATCTTGGAATAGATATAGTTTATGGTGTACTGCAAAGCCCACATATATCGCGTGATCAGATCCCAAAGCAGGTCTCCCAAATCCTGAGGCACATCAACAAAGACAGAGTACGAGCGACCCCACTTCTCCCACCTACACACCCGTTTGGTGAAACTTCAGACCCCTAGGAGGTGTGTAGGCAGGAGAAGTGGGCATCACTATTTCAGCCCCTCCCTCAGGCCCTAGGGGCCTATCACCCACCTGAAGGAGGAGCTGATCCAGACCCGCGTGAGCGGGTCGCCTACCCAGACTCTCTAGGGCGAGAGCCCTAGAGAGTCGCCTACCCAGACTCCCCGGGGTTATAAGGACTCGGGGAGTCGCCTACCCAGACTCCCGCACTTGCGGGAGTCGCCTAGTAATATATTATTATATTCTATTTCCTTTTAAATTTTAGTGTTTTGATGGAGACCGTCCACCAATGGATAGGTAGTGTGAGTGTTCTAAGTTGTGTAAGAAAAACTGCCTCGAAGATAGACTGCCCTGACTCGGTGGGCGGTATAGTGTTTGATGGGGGTAGTCTGTTGTCAGATGGTGGTATGGGCTTCGCGAATCTAGCTAGGGTATTCTGGTTTGAAAAAAGAGTGGTCTATCTTAGTGGGTGTTGGTTTGTGTTTTTGTGTTATATGTTGTGTATGCATACTTCTGGATCTATGCATTCGCAGCAGATTTTTCTTCCGCCCCATCTTATTATTACTGTGTCGTACTCTCTTGTGGCTTCCGCGTTTAGTAGTTGGGGTCTTAGGGCTAGTGTGTATAGTAGTGTTTTCGCTAGGCTTTGGTTTGCCTTGTAGGATTCCTTTGGATGTGTTATTACGTATCGGAATAGGCAGTATAGTATTGGGTAATTGTTAAGTATTGGCTTGCTCGTTCGTGGGAGCGAGTAGAGGTCTAGGTTCTCATACTCAAATCCCTTATCCAAAACTCTAATAACACCATAAATATTGTTCGCTTCTATGGGCTCAGTGATGTTTTCCCCCTCATCGTCGTTCCTTACGAATGTCACATCCACTAGGATATTATGTGTTCTCTTTCGCACAACATTCATCATGGTGTACTTGTATGTCACCCCAAGCCTGGCCCTATAGGGCGCACTACCCACAACATGAATACTGGAGGGCACCATAACCGTACCAAGAACCATATCGGCATACTCCCTCCCCTTCCTAGTCAATCCAAAAAATCTATATCTACTTACCCTCCTAGCAGTAAAGAATACCCTATTCACACAGAGTGCCCTAACAACATACTTATTCTTCCTCAAGCTCAAACCCAACGCGCGGGCCTGCCCAACAATCTTGGCTATTGGGAAAACATTATACGGATAGCTAGTCTCCAAAACACGCAACGTTATAGCGAGATCCCTAACCCACTCCTCAACCCCCATAACGACAACCCTCACCAAACCCTCTACAAAAACCACACCACAAACACACCATAGCCCCACACCCCCTCGAGTAGATAATATGCAGTACAAACAAACCCTAGGAGGAAACACTAAAGACTAAACACTAAACCCTCAGCCAACCCCTATCGTGCCACAAGCCTACATATCCAACAATCGAGCAATACACACTATTGTCGGATACTCAGCCATATATGTATACTGTACCGTTCAGTACTCTGTCCGCTTGTAATTCTTCTGCCACAGCCTGACACTCTCCCACGTATGGGGGGCTCCATACGTGGGCTCTCCTCAAGAGGGGCATCCGACGGCCCCTCCCCTCTTGAGGCTAATACACCATTAAGAATTCCATTTTTAAAGGAGCATGCCATACTGCATTATTGGCACCTCAATGAAGTGTTAGTTATGACTATGGGTCTGGCTCCTCAGGCTTGTCACTAATGGCAGGGTATCCCATGTTCTCTTGCGTATCGTGATAGGCTTGTCAGGTTTGGCTTCGAGACGCTATCCTATCTCTTCTCCC
>CAZVPA010000152.1:0-2884 GCA_964628995.1 uncultured Nitrososphaerota archaeon
ATAATAGACGCAGTAATGGCACAGCTCTGCGGGCCAGCAGAAATATTCACAAGAATACTCAACACAGACAAAGCAAAATACATACTGAGCGGAATATACCAACTAATAAAAACACAAGCAAACACAATACAGATCATCGCAGCTGGAGTAGCATGGCTAATAATGAAGGCAATAGAAAAATTCAAATGGCTCCTAGGAAACATACTAGAATGGATATTAAAACTAATCTCAATACAACCAGCAAAAAGAATAATAGAGGCAATACTAAAAGGAACAATAGAAACATGCGAATGGGCAGGAGAACAAGCAATATACCTACAAAGCGTCATCGAAAAAACAATAAAATCACTGGCGGAAACAGCACTACAATTCCTAGGACCCATAATCCAACCATTCATCGTAATAACAGACGCAATAAGAGGCGTATTCGGAGAAGCCCTATGGAACATATACACACTACTACTATCCTCATCACTCGTAGGGATGGGACTCAACGGCGAAGAAGCCGTAAAGTACATCCTGGAGCACAAATGGATAGGAAAAATTGGTAGAGGAATACTAAACATCTGGGGCAAAAGTGGGGGAGAGGTTCTACTCAAGAGTGTAGCACTAAGATTATTGTGGGACTTCAGAGACAAAATCGAGGAGCGACTCAGCGATATGTCCAATAGTGGTGAGGAAGACGCCACGGGAGCGAACGGGAATGAAACAGCCTATGAAGAGGAGGAAGATCCCTTAGACCCAATCATAGTGTTCATATCGCTGGTCGTTCCATATAAGCTTATGAAAAGGCCCATAAGGTTCGGAGTTGAGGATGCTGTGTTAATGTCTGTGGTGGATGGCGTTGATTGGGGGATAAGTTTTGTTGATACTTATAATTTTGGTTATGTCTGGGAGGTCAGAGAGGGAACAAATACTAAGTGGCATAAGGATCCTGAAGAGATGCTTGATCGGGCTGTAGAACTCATAGGGAAGTACCTAGATGGAATTAATTTGGACACCGACTTTATTTACCAGATTTCTGGTATCTTGCGTATTGCTTTTGGTTGGGATCTTGGAGGAATGCCCAGTATGCTCCAAAATATAAAAGCGGAGCTCGAAAATAAGTTTAATGGAATTAAAGACCTTATGAGTAGCGAGCTCGTAGGTAGAATCAATAAATTATTGGAGAAGTTTGGCGAGGCAATAAATACTGACTTAAGTATGGAGAAGGCATATACATTAGCATACCTCATGGCTAACCTATATGTCTTCTTGGAGATGTTTGAGTATGCTAGGAATAATAGGCCATTTGTTGGTGAATGGATCGATGGAGATGGAAATACACGTCCCGGGCTTTTCGAGGAATACATCAGTTTATGGTTGAGCTATAAGAGTGGTGGGGACGTTAGTGTCTTTGAGGTTATTAGGTGTCTCGCATTGTTCTGTTCGCCATATAATTTTCATGAGCTTGTTTATGTATATATGTTTGGGAAGAAGGCCTTCAAGGATTCTGAGATTCTTGATGCCGAATTTTGTGGTGAGGTATATAATGAGCATGGGTTTATTAAGAGGGGCTGGTATGTTAGGAGGACTAAGGATGGTGTTGTGTTTTTCATCAAGAACTATGTTGTGAATGTTGTTGTTGAGTTGCACATGGAGATGTATGGGAAGATTATTACGATTCCTGCAGTAATAATGGCGAGTAGGAATTGGTACAGCTTAGGGAAGGAGGGTTTTGATGTTCATGGGTATCCACTAAACATATACCTCGGCGATTACAAGCTCGGAACAATAGTATTTATGTTGCCGACCAGCATACCATTTATAGAGGTTGAGGATGGAAAATTAGTCATAAATGCGGATGAACTTGGGGGCGATATGGAGTGGGTTAGGGAGGTATTCGGAGGGGTGATGAGTCATGTTAGAGAGAATGGTGTTGGCTGGCTTGCGGATTGGCTTGAGACCCTATATGAGTATGGTTTAATAGAGGCACCTGAAGGTACTAACTGGTATGAGGTTGCCAAGAATTTTGTGGAGGATGTGAGGAATAAGAAGGTTACGACATCGGAGCAAGCCGCTCTTGCTGGGTTAATAATGTTGTTTGATCAAGTAAGGACTGTTGTTGATGAGAGAGCTGGGAGTAAGAGCTCGCGTGAGAGGAGGAGTAAGTTTTGGGAGGTTATTGGGGAAATCAGGGCTAGGGCTGAGAGTGTTGCGAAAGCATTCAGGGAGATGATCAAGGCTTATGCGTATGTTGGCATTGTGGAAAACGGGAAAATAAATCTTAGCGAGATCGTTGAAAGCAAAGTCTTCTCAGAACTCTTAGAAAAGCTTAACGGTTTTGTTAGTGGGTGGAAGGCAAGTATTAATAGCTTTATTGAGTCCCTAGTAGAGGTCTTTAAGCATATTGTTGAAGAACATATTGAACCAATTATCAGGAATGTCGAGGAGAATAACAAAAGTTTGTGGGAGAAGATAGGGTCTCAGGTTGAAAATGCTCGTAAATATTTTGAGGATATGGAAAACTTTTTTGCCACCAAGAAAGTTCTGGACGCGTTATACTGTATGGGTAGGGCGTCGCAACAATATTTGTGGGCTTTAGGTAAGATTGTTAAGGAAACCGCGGAGGAGAGCGTTTTGGAAGAAATAGGGGATATAAGGAGTATTGCTATGGTTCTTACGCCTCTCAGGGTTTTTGCTAGGTATTTTGTTTTGCTTGGTGATGTTCTTGGGGAAATGTCTCTGAATCCGTTGTTGGATAGTCTCACAGCATTTATAGAGATATGTATAGGACTTCATATCTATGCGAGCAAGCTTCAATATATTAGCGTTGAGAAGGTTGAGGAGCTATTAAATAAGATTGGTTGTCCCAAAGAACTTACCGAGGGATTCATTGGAGATA
>CAZVPA010000152.1:2894-5125 GCA_964628995.1 uncultured Nitrososphaerota archaeon
AAAGAATATATCGAAATCAAGGTTGGGTCAGAAAAAGAAACAAATGTAAAAAACATTGCTAACCGCATTAGGGAATGGATTCAGAAGCACGTAGGAAAACTCTCAGAATTTATAAACACTATGCAACTCGTTATGTACGGAGAAAAAATAAACTTCCTGACAGCAACAAGTCACTTTATGGGTACACAAATAAATGATGTACTAACAACACTAGCAACATTGAGTGCCCCCACACGTGTGGGGGATGGGGAGAGAACAATTATTGTCACTAGACTTATCGGCTACCTAAGCTACTATCAAAAAATGATGATCGCCGATATGTTGCTCCGCGAATTGTCGGAGATTGGCTCTAGTGTATATATAAAACTCCTCTATCTAGGCATTGCGTACGAGGATGGTGCGGATCCAGAAACAGCAAAGGAAGAATTTATTAGGAGCTTGACAGATTATGAGGCAAGATTCCTAGCAGAGGTATTGTTCGGTAACAAAATACCACAAAACCTACCCATAAAAGACCTAAGACAAAAGCTTAGAGACAACATACCAAATACAATAGATGAACTGGAAAAACTCACTAGGAGATATCTAGACAGGCTAATACCTCCTCAAAGTCGCGACAGGGTGAAGGCTGACCGCAACATATTGAGGAATGATAATGAAGGGGTGGAGGAGGTCAGGGAAAGGTTTGTTGGTGTTCTAAATATGAAGGTTCAGGAGGCCCTAAGCGGGAGGATCGGCGGAGGGAAGGAGACGACAGGAATACTCTCAGTATTTAGGCTTATCGGTGGCTATAGTGCACGTGTGGAAACATTGTCACTAACACTGCTGAGAACTGTATCAAAGAAGGTTGTAGCATCGGTAATATCGTCAAAAGTGAAGGAGACAAGTCAGCTAGTGCGCTCTATTGCAGTCAGCATGTTTTGTGAGTCACCGATAGGCTATGAGAATCTTATGGCTGAACTGGTAATTCTTAATGCGATATATTTCAGTGAGGGGAGGGAATATAGCACAGTGGATGAACTTATAAGTGTTCTTCAGGATGTATTGGAGGAGAAGAGTAGCAAAGGTGGGGTATACTCGGTGCTGAGTATTGGGAAAATAATAGAAAAACTCCGAATATACAGGTATGCTTTTGGTGATGAAAAAATAAACATGCTTATAGATAGGTCGAAGAGGCTAACGGAGAAGATAAAAGAACTCCTAGAGAGTATACTCGAAGAAGAAAACATCGAACAGATCCTAGACCAGAAATCTGGGGAAATAGTAGGAATACTAAAGGAAATAATCGGAATAGATGGCAAGAAAATAGGAAACAGCATGGTCCTACTGCCAAACCAAGAAATACTCCCACATCAATACACAAAAACAATAATTGACGGTGAAGAAGCGTACATTATAAGGGTAGGAGGATTCACAATAATGAAGAGAGGAAACGAAGCGAGTGTCCTCCCATATGCAGCATACAGAGTAGAAGGACACGACCTAAAAAGAAGAAGGAAAGAAACAGTAGCAATAAGATTCTGCGGAGACACATATAGCGTTGCTGCTCTCTTCTCAGTACTGTACAGAGAGTTTGGAGGGCTTCTGGGAACTATGGAAACATGTGAAATTCTCAAAAACACGAAGGTATCACCACTCTATCCAACAATAGGAAAAGAAACCAGAATATACAGGGGCAAGAAAGGCCTCCATGTAGGGAGCAGGAAAAGGAGGTTCGTAACGTGGATTGCGATGGGATTCTCAACAATAGAGAGGGAGATACTTGGAATACAGGAAGACACGGGAGGAAAGGGAGACGAAAAACCAAGCGAGGAAAGAAAGGCGATTGTGTCACTACTAAAGGACATAGCACGATATTTGGAGGAAGGCGAAAAAGAGAAAGCTGAGAAGCACGTAGAGCAGTTGAAGCGTAGGATAGATAGTCTTAATGAGGAAAGGGGGCATGCATGGTTCATAGTAGAGATGTTGAAAACACTACACAAAAACATAGAGGAGTTCGTCGGCAACGGAAAAATGTGGAGCGAGGATGCGAGATGGAAGAGAGAAAAGATGGCCGAGAAAATAATGAATGTTGCGGAGAGAATAGAAAACATGGCACTCATAAGCGTGGAAATAGCGAGAAAACTCGTGATGCCAATAGGGGAAGACATCGAGGAACAGCAGGCGGAGAGGCTTGCGGCGGCGATAGAACTATACATGAGCGAGATAGGGTTGGCACCAGAAATAAGAGA
>CAZVPA010000153.1:0-5110 GCA_964628995.1 uncultured Nitrososphaerota archaeon
GGGTTCCTTTAACGATAGATCTCATTTGGTTTGTAATGATTAGTGTTATGTTCTTCTTAAGTGCCCTTCTGATCCTCACAAAGAACTCAGTAATGCAGTTAATGAGGCCGCTTATTGCCTTTTCTCCATCTAGCGTCAAGGCTTGTTGCTCCCCAGCGAATATCCCAGGTAATGAATCTACAACATATAGAATCTCGTTTTTCTTCGAATGGGTGAGCTCTATGTTTTTAATGATCTGGCCCCAATCAGATGGAATCGTAATTTTGAACCTATCGAGAACATGTGTTCCTATACCATTCGACACACATAGTAGCTGAATATCATGTTTTGTTAGCTTTTTGTCGGCATCAAAAAACATAACCTCACCATATGTATATTCCTCCAGAAACCTCAGAGCCAACACTATTGCGAGAATTGTTTTTCCAGACCCAGACCCCCCACAGATGTGTATTATCTGATTAAGTCTTATTCCTCCATACTCATCAAAGAAAAATCCCGTTCTAAACTTTTTGCGTTCTGTATTAGGCAACATCCAGACCATATATTACTTCAAGAGTTTGGACATATATGGTCCCTCTCTTCTATATCCAAATCGCCTATAGTATTCCCTAACACCAATCCCACTTATTATTACGATTTTTCTAGCATCAAATTCCTCGAAGGATATTCTCTCCGCCTCCCTTAGAAGCCTCGCTCCATATCCCCGGTGCTGAACTCCACGCTCCGATCTTTCACCAAGAGGGACTAGGGGCCCATACACATGGAGTTCCCGGATGATGAGTGTATTCTGGTCAATCTCCGGCCTATGAGCCAATTCGGAGGGTTTTCTGAGTCTCAATATTCCAATAACCACATCGTTTCTTATATCCTCGAAAGATAGAAAAATCTCTATCCCCCCCGATGCGACATAAGTTCTTCGGACAAGGACAACATCTGATACCCTGAGTTTGTAGCCATTCTTAAGCATCCTATGGCCGACCTCTCGGCATCTTATGCATCGGCATCGCCACCCTCTTTTTCTCATGTATGCTAGGACCTCCTGCCTGAGATTACCGCTGGTATATCCCGCCTCCACAAGGTATGTTGGTATGTCCCTCTGAAGTCTTTGTATCCGTACCCAAGGAGGCACCATTTTTTTGACTCTAGCGAGAACATCTATTAGGGTATCTTGGTCATACGGTCTATATTCGCCTCTAATCCACATATCATAGAGTTTTGTCCCCTTAACAACAGCGGTCGGGTAGATCTTTAGCATATCTGGGCGGAAATCGGGATCCTCAAAAAGCCTAATAAAGTCTTCGTAGTCTCTATCAGGGTCGGGATTTGGTGGAAGGTTTGGCATCATGTGGGCGACAATTTTGAGTCCAGAGTCTCTAGCAATTCTGAAAGCCCTCCTAGTTGTCTCGACATCATGTCCACGTCTTACAAAACGTAGAACAGGATCCCGTAGGGTTTGTACACCGATCTCCACTCGGGTGGTACCATAATATAACATCTCATCAACATGCTTTTCATTACAGAAATCTGGGCGGGTCTCAAATGTTAACTCGACTAGGCGTCTTTTGGATGTCTCAAGCATTCTCTGTAATTCGCTAATATCCTTAGATTCATATCGCTCCCCAAGGATCCCCTCATAAACCCCCCTCATGAACATATCCCTATACTTCTTCTCTAGATAGAGGAATGTTCCACCCATAACTATAAGGCTTATCTTATCGGTCGGATGCCCGAGTCTCTCAAGATGTCTTAGTCTATGCGTTACCTGTAGGAAGGGGTCATAGTTCAATTGGGATGCTCGGCGGGCGGCGGGTTCATGTCCAGAGTACGATTTTGGGCTTGGAGTTGGTGAGTCTATACCACCAGGGCAATATATACATCTTCCTGGGCAAGGACTGGGCTTTGTAAATACAGATATTACCACAATTCCGGATATACTTCTTACTGGTTTTGAAACCAAGAACCTGAATTTTTTTCGTAGCGAATCATCCATAGCCTCGTAGATCTCGAAATTCTTTGGTACATAGCTGAGTCGAAGCCTCCTAGCGATGTCTCTCTTTAATTCCTCTATTTCACGTGTACTTGAGATATCTCTGTTCTTCATTTTCTCTATTATAAGCCTTATAGCCTCCTCCTTTGATCCGGTCTTCACGTTTTCTCACTGTATGTATATGGTGTAATTGGTGGTACTAAAAAAGGAAGAAATTAGCTGAGAAGTCGCGATACTATTGGCTTCCAACGGTTTTTCTTTCTTTCTGCCTCCATATCCCACTCGTATAATATCTTGACGGCTTCTGAGGCCACTTTTGCTGCTTCCTTTTCTCCTTTCTTTTCGAACTCCCCAGTGACTCTATTCGCGAATACAGCATTTACGGCTCCAGCTCTAGCCCCAAAGATGTTTGCCAAAGTGAATAGGGTTGCGCATTCCATCTCAAAATTAAGAACATTTGTCTTGCGTAGTCTCTCCACTAGGTTTTCTTGGAAGTCTGGTAAAAAGCCATCGACTTTGCGTCCTTGGCCACAATAGAAAGAGTCTGTTGAGGCCACTATCCCAACATGATATTTATACCCCAAAGACTCAGCCGCTGTAATTAGGGCGAGGGTAACGTCTATCGAAGCCACAGCTGGATACTCCGCGGGGACATACGCCTTCGATGCCCCATCAAGGCGGACAGCAGCATAATTTATTATTAGGTCCCCAATTTCTATGTTTTCATGCAATGCTCCGGTGGACCCAACCCTAATGAATGTGTCGCATTCCGCATATAGTAACTCTATAACTGCTATTTCCGTGGCGGGCCCCCCTATTCCTGTTGATAGTGTTGCTATTGGGGCGCCTCTATATGTACCCTTGAAGCTTCTATATTGCCTATAGAATGCTACTGGCTCATATCTATCCCAGATACTAGCAATAAGCTCCGTCCTTTTTGGGTCTCCTGGAAGCAACACATATCTGGGCAGAGTCTTAGGAGCGATCTGTATATGATATAGTTTTCCCTCGAAGACTGGTTTCTCTGATAATCTCAATAGAACCACCCCTGTTAGCCTTTAAGATTAACCCTAACTACTTCTCCCCGTGGTTTTTTCTCCTTAAAGATAACACCCTGATACTTATATATCGTTACTTCTCTCCATTTCCAGCAGTCGATGGGCAGGCCAGCCTTCATACATAGATGTTCGAGGAATGTTTTTACATCCCAGTTATACTCCACGGGAACCTGTGGCAGTAGTGTTCCTCCAAATCCATGCCACTCGAGTAGAAGCCCATCCCTACCAATCTCTATTTTCTGGAGGTATTCTTTTGGATCTCCAACCTCTATCTTTTGCGGAGGGGTTAAGACAGTCACCTCAACTATTATTTCGTCAAGTTCGTAATCAGCAACTGGCGCAAAACGAGGATCTCGAGTAGCAGCGGATATTGCGGAGTCGATGACAGCTTCTACAAGGGGTAGGTGGGGGAGAATATAACCAATACATCCACGTAGTTCCTCCTCCCCATCAATCACCCTATTAAGTGTCACGAATACACCTGCCTTCTCTCTCAGGATTTCTGGTGTATCATCCGGGGGGGTTATTTTTCTTTCCTCAAGAATATATTTTTCGATCGCTCTTCGTGCCAGACGGACCAGAAAGACACCATGTTCATCCGTTATATCCTCAATCCTGAGCATAAGCAACACCGCGAAAATATGGATGGCCTACATGCAATCATTATAACTAAATATATTTATTGGAGAAAATAAGATACTTCCAATGGCTCTTGGATGGTTGGTGTGTAGGGATGGTAAAATATCATGCTCCAAGAAGAGGATCCCTCGCATTTAGGAGGAAAAGAGCTAGAAGAATATACCCTAGGATATTCACATGGCCGGAAGTGGATTCAACAAGGCTACTGGGTTTCCCAGCATATAAAGTAGGTATGCTAACAGTGAAGGAGAAGAATCTACTTGTGGGAGAAAAAGCGATGTGGTATGGCCTTGAGAGAACGGTGGCGGCCACAGCTCTTGAGGCTCCACCAATAAGAATACTTGGTATCCGTGTATATGATGTCGACGTCTATGGTAAGAGGACCATAACGGAACTCTGGACACCATACTTTAGCAAACACGAGAAAAAATACCTAGCGAGAAAGATACGGCTTCCAAGAGGGGAGATAGGGGAATTGAAAAGAATATTCGAGGAGAAGAAGAAAAAAATAGAGGAATTGCTAGATCAAGGGAAAGTCGGTGAGATTAGAGTTATAGTACGTACAAGTCCAGAACTCACCACGATAGGGAAAAAGAAGCCAGAACTACTGGAGATAAAGGTGGGTGGGGAAGTCAAAGAAGCCTATAGGTGGGCGCTTGAAAACTTAGGCAAATTCATCCGAATAACAGATGTATTTGAACCCGGCATGTTCGTGGATATTATCGGAGTAACCAAGGGAAAAGGATTTCAAGGGGTCGTCAAGAGATTTGGTGTAAAGTTGTTACCACCAAAATCAAAGAAGGGTATAAGGAGGTTGGGATCATTGGGGCCTTGGACCCCTGGTAGAGTGATGTGGACAGTACCAAGAGCTGGTCAAATGGGGTTTTTCAGGAGAACAGAATACAACAAGCAAATCCTAGCAATAGCTCCAGCAGAGTATGAAATATCATACAACTTTGATTCTGGGGACGCACCCTACATATTGCGGCAGAGGGAGAAAATAACTATTGAAGTCGAAGAAGAGGGAGAGAAAAAGCACAAAGTATTCGATGTACCTGCTCTTGCCCTAAACCCAAGTGGTGGGTGGTCCCACTATGGCGTAATAAGGAATGATGCTGTAATCCTGAGGGGGAGCTGTATGGGCCCACAAAAACGTCTAATAATCCTAAGGTGGCCCATCAGGGCTGAAGTTCTAAAGAAACCAATCGAACTTTATGAGTTTTATTATGGTAGAGAAAGAATACTCGATAGGGCAGGTATAGACTTGATGTTCACATTGATGACAAGGAGGTGATAGACAATGATTATTGGAGTCTATGACATGGATGGAAATAGGATCGGAGAGATAGAGCTACCAAATGTTTTCAGATCCCCCATAAGACCGGACCTGATCCGAAGGGCATTCATCGCGGCAATGAGCAAAAAG
>CAZVPA010000154.1:0-5051 GCA_964628995.1 uncultured Nitrososphaerota archaeon
CCACCCCCACCGCCACCTCCTCCACCACCACCAGTCTCTCCTGGTTCTAGTGGTATGTTTGATAGGTCTATGTCGAAGTAGTAGTATAGTTGGTTTATCTGTGTTGTTCCTTCATATATTTCTATTCTGAATGTATATGTCCCGACGGAGTCTGCTGTTATTACTATTGTTTGCTTATCGCTGCTTGTTTTTCCGCTTACGGTGAATGTATCTGTTTCTGTTATTGGCTTGTCTGTGCCGTCTACTAGTGCGTATAGCTTTATTTTTACATTCTTTGTTGTGTCTGAGTCTAGATCTATCCCTAGCTGTATGTTTGAGTCATAGTACCCATCACTGTCGGTGTCCTGTCCACTGAATGTTGCGTCGTATAGCCAGATATCCACGCTTCCTCCTGTTCTCTTCTCTGTGAATTCGTCCCATTGGTGGTGTTGAGAGAGGAGTATTTCTCCATAGCTCGAGTAGTAACTTGATGGGAAGTTTGCTGATAGTCCATGCGCATTGGGATGTCCTGAGAGGTGGCCACCATATAGTATTGCTTGTTGGAGCGCATTTATTGTCTCGTCTATTAGGTTCTGGACCGTTGTGTCACTTATCCCATTTCTGAGTAGTTCGAGGAAATGTATTAGGTCTTTCTCATTTGAATAGTAGAACTCCTCTGCGTTGCTTACAGCATTACTTATCGCGCTTGAGTATGTGTCATAGTCCCTCATTAACTCCCCGACTAGGCGGTCTAGGTATGGTATCGCCACTTCTGCCAGTTTGTCTATGTCTATTGCGGATTGTGTTGCATCTTTATCGTATCCCTGGCTCCCACTGTTATATGATTCAACATACTTCTGTGCTATTAGTGTTGCGAAGTCTGCTGGGGACATTGTTGGGTTTGACCTGAGGGGGTTTAGAATGTCGTTATAGGGCCATCCATCTCCAGCCTCGGTTTCCTGTGAGAAGACCACATAGTCTACATAGTCCCTGAGTTGATACGCTACCTCCATCATCCCCATTAGGCATGCATCGAATCCTACAATATCTATCTTCCTCCCAATAGCATTGTGTATTGCCTCGAAGGCGTTCCTTAGCTCACCCAAGTTTAGATTATCGTTCCCGTTGTCATCGTCCCAACATGCTCCAGATAGACCTCCCCCATGATCCCACAGTATTACGGCATAGTGCTCTGCTGGATAATTCTGGACACCCCATAGGACAAAATCTACTAATGTCTGTGGATTACCCATGTTCTTTTCTCCCCAATCCTCCACCGCGTTGTTCGGGTCGGGTGTCATCCCGCTTGTTACATAGAATAGTTTTGTGTTCTCCCAGTCCCCATAGCTTGTGGAGTATCCACTAGTCCTGTCAAGCAATACTATTATTGCTAAGTCATCTGTCGATCCCACCTCAGACATCTCTAAGAAGTCCTCTAGTCCGCATGATTCTAAGTTGTTGTCGGCGTCGAGGTACACCATAAATGTCCACTTTCTGCTTGTTTGTTTTGGCTCTATTGGAGTCCAAGAAATCTTATCTATGGTCATTTTTGTGGAGAATATCCCGGGAATAACCTCATTGGTTGGTTTTGTGTTTGGTGTGAGTACTATCTGTAATGTTCTTGTGGTAGCCCTATGATTATGTGTTTCTGGTCTCCCAATATAGGCCATTACTGAGAATGTTAGGAGGATCGCCAGGCAAAATACTCTTATTTTTTTCTTATTCATAAAGACACCAAGCTTCTAATTCTATACAAAAAGAGGAAAATATGTTTTAAAAATGGACAAATACTTTAAAAAGCCATGTATAATATTTTGAACAGCAAGATTTAGAGTCTATATAGTTTTGGCTTGGTTGGTTTTCTCAGTTTGTTTGGCTCGTCCTGGAAAAACCATATCCCTCTATGCAAGCTATATACTCCCACTCCGAGCTCGTCTGCTAGTGCTGTGCTTATGAGTACTCGGTCCTCCAGAAAGACCAGTGCTTCGGCTTTTACCCATTCTGTTGTCCTGTCCCTTGTGACTATCCTCACATATACATGTTGGTTTGTCTTCATCAGCCTGTTGTCCCCAACGAAGTAGAGCCCTTCTATTTCCAGTTTCTTGCAGAGTATTAGTGGTAATGCTATCATTGGGGTTAGTGTTCTGAACCCACCGTTCAGTAGCCCAGATGTTTTCTCAGTGTTCTCGGTTCTCTCTTTTCTTATCTCTAGTGGTATCCATGCCCCTACTTCCTCGAGTCTTCTCGGCATCCCCATCTCCATGTGGACCTATCATAAAATGATCGAGAAAAACCTCTCTCTTCCTCTTGGTGTTTTCTACGAGGAAGTCATCTAGTATTATCTCGCTGGACAAGTAGGACACCCATTATTCTATAGTAGTCCGGAAAAATAAAAAATACTATGTTTTGGGGAGGAGGGATCATCTATTCCTTTCTTGTGGTTTCCTTCTTGGGTTTACGAAGAAAGATATATAGCACCACCACCAAAGCAACTATCGAAAGGGCTAGGGAGATCCACACTATTGGGTATCTCGGTGGGCTGGAGGGATCACATGGATCCCAACCATTAAGTATTTCTGTCCTATCATCGAATCCATCGCCATCCGTATCTCTAAGGTATGGATTCGTACCATATAGGTACATCTCCTCATACTCCGTGAGCATATCGTTGTCCCTGTCATAGTTCAGGGTGTTGAATGTCATCATCTTGTTTATGCCGTAGCAGTATGCTCCCCCACGCACATCAATGTTTGCCTCGAGGTATGTTATGCCTCTGGATATAACCACGATCTCCAGCATGTCATCCTCGTCAAAGTCACCAGCCAGTATCTTTGCGTATTCACCTACATTGTCTATCGCTATTGGGTTTGTTATGCTTTCGCCTGTTAGTAGGTTCTTTATTTCTAGTTTGCCCTCTGATAGGATTATTATGTCTTGTATCCAGTCGTTTCCTATGTCCACTATCGCATAGTCAAGTACTTTGCTGGAGATGGAGATACTATCGATCTTTCTTCCCGTATGGTCATATACTGAGATATTATTATCCACCGCCATTATTGTCTCGAGGAATCCATCCCCATCCCGATCCGTTAGTGTTATGTATGCGTCCATGTTTATCTCGCCTTGGGGCTTGGCATATTCCCACATTCTTCCTGATGTGTCAGAACACACCACTCTATCGCCATCAACAAATAGTATTTCTGCACCCCTATCAAGGTTTATGTCACCTATCACCATTGGGCTTGTTGGTAGTGTCGGTATGGTAAACTTTCCCTCTACAGCCCCACCCGATATTATGTATACTGTATTGTTGAGTGATACCACAAGGATCTCCAAATCTAGGTCATTATCGTAGTCATAAACTATGGGGGGTATTGTCGCCAACTCCTCCTGAGTGTCAACAGTTCTATTTATGGAACCTATAACCACCACTTGGGATCCAATACTATATATTATCTCATCCCTACCATCACGATCTAGATCGGCGGCAGATACTCCATGGATATCCCCACTAACCATTATGGCTTCATGTATGTTTTCCCCATCAACAATATACATTTTTGACGAGGTTATGTTGGATACTAGAGCTAGGGACTCATATTTCCCGTCCCCATCGAAGTCTCCATATAGTGTCTGCTTTGGCTCTCCAATGTTCTCTATAATCCCCACAAACCCTTCCTCCTTACCAATGAAAAGATCCCCTGAGGTAAGAGGTATAAGTATGTATCCCCCAGAATACACAACCGATTGCTGTGTATCTGGTGACCCCAGTAACTTTATCCTTGATACCTCAGCCATATTTCCATCGACAAAGACAATATTATTGTTTTTGAGCAACAGGACGAACCCCATGTTTTCTCCATCAAAGGTCCCCATACCAAATGAGAGAGGCCTACTCATTGGTGTATAATATTTCTCCACCCCCGTCATATTGGCGATAACCAAGTACCCACCTATGCTAATATATGCTATCTCGGGTGCAGAGTCTTCATCATAGTCGGCTATCTCCACGCTCTTCCCCAATACTCTAAACTCCTCGCCTATAGATATATTAAAGACTGTGGAATCGTGCAGAAAATCTACCACACATACTGAGGCCTCGCAACACATGGATATATCGTCCACATCATCATTGGTGAAATCATAGAGCGAAAGCACGACAATTCTCCTTCCTAGTTGCATATACTCCTCTAGAGAGCCATTATCGAAAATCAGTATTCTGGATACAAATCTCCCCCTTATGGGACATGTCGCTATTACTACCTCATCGACACTATCTCCATCAATATCCCCGACCACAGGAGTCGGTTCTATTGTTTCTAGGAGAGACACATTCATATCTACTGAGTAAAGCCTCCCACCATCCATGCCATATACCTCCATCCTCCCAGACCTGGACAGTAGAATTACATCTTCAGCCCCGTCACCATTAATGTCGCCACATAGAACATAATCAGCCAATAGACCCGTCACAACCTCCCTAACCACATCCAGCTGGAGCCCATCAATACTACATATGCTTATCGTCGTATTCCCCCCATACTCTGTGCTGATCACCAAATATCCACCACATTCCAGTAGGGACTCTATATTCGGTATTGGGTATGACGAATATTCCCCATCAACAGATAATATGTATAGTCTATCGTCTGTTGCAGCAACTATCTTCGCCGAAACTATAAGTGGATTTACCATTACACCACCTATCTGCCGTGCCCATTCAATACCATCCATGTTGGCTAGAACGATACCCATAGATGTACCAAGGACGACGCTATCCCTATCATCGCGATATACAATAATATCTGTCGTGGGATCCCCATGGAATAATTTCTCCCATTTCTTCGTTATGGTGAAATTACTACCCGTCGCTAAAGTACCACAATATGGGTAAAACATGACAGAGACTAGAAAAGTGATGACTAATAGAATAACCACATACCTCAACAGCCTCACCAAGCTACCACTATGCATATGAAAAAACCCATTATAACTCGAGAGGTCTGATGAGGACAGGCCACTTGCTACATAAGGCGGTTATGTGGAGTCTTAATGTAAAATTCGGAATTGCC
>CAZVPA010000155.1:0-5011 GCA_964628995.1 uncultured Nitrososphaerota archaeon
CTCTCCTCCTCTCCAGTAGGGAAGAGATCATGGTTAGTGCCAACCCAGCCATGGATATCACTATGCTCGCAACAAACATTATCTGCGTGAACAGGCGCAGGTAGAGGAAACCTATATCCTCATCCACCTCCCTTATCGCCTTATCAAACACGATAACTTTTGAGTCTAGGTGTATACTATCAAAATATTCCTTTATTTTGAGACCCACCTCGGTAGCATTCTTTCCCTCCTCCACATCGACCAGTATACTGCTTATTGTCAGTCCTGACACTATCTCCGGAATTCTCTTAACCACATCAAACCCAACGAAGAAAAACATGTTGAGTTGTGCTGGTAGTAGGCCCAATATCCCCGGCGCAAACTTTATGAACCCAGAAACAGTAAAATTTATTAGGGAGACATATCCTCCCGCCACATATCTGAATGTCACTTCGTCGCCCTTGGATACGTCCATAAGTCTCTTAGCAAATATGGAGAGTAATGCGGATTTATTATCATTGATGGACTCTGCAGCCTCTTCCATCGTCGTATCCTCCAAGTATTCATCATCAATATATGCAACATTGAAGTAGGATTTATCGATAAATATTAGGGCTGTCTGATATGCCCTATTATCCATAGTTCCCTCCATACCATATGCTACTGCGACAAAACAGAGCTCCGATACCCCCTCGATTTTTCTTAGGTCATCTCTAAGTTGGTTATGGAGGGTATATGGTACGGAGCTAAGCTCAACCTTTATGTCCGCCCCAACACGGAACTCCTGCTCTATCCTCATCCTCCGCGTAATCGTGGCATTGTTGATCATATAGAACACCCCAAAGGATAGAGTGAGACCTATCAGCACGATCACCTTATACATCCTGGTCTTCTTCCTTATGAAGTTCCTAGTGGCTATCTCTCTGAACTCCCCACTAACAATCCCTGTGATTGCATTGAACATCCTCCTAAATCTGTCAGAGTATCCAGCAATCACCTTGGAGAATGCATACGGGAAGAGGAATGGACCCACAAATACAGAGAAAAAGTAGAAGATTAGGAAGAGGAACAAGAATACCGATACGAATACCCTTACCGATCTGAACGCCTCCGCGAGTAGTCTAAGAGTTGGGAGACCCGTGATTAGTTCTATAATCCCATATGTGGAGACTACTAGGAGGAAAAACACCTTCTTTGTTACCTTTACCTCGGCCTCAACCTCCTCCACATACTCCCTTATGGCGACATCAACACTGAGTTTTGATGCCGTCCTAGCCGGGATCAGTACGGCGATGAGCCCAAGGGCAAAACCAAATATTGTTGCTGGGAGAATATATGAATATATGAGCCTAGGCATTATCTCTCCCGGTCTGGCTATGCCAAGTCTATCAACAACATAGGTATCGGTGATATATAGAGCAAAGCTAAAGCCCAATAATAAGCCTATAATCCCACTAATAATCCCCACAATGATGGCCTCTATGAGCAGACCAACAAATATCTGCCGACGGGATAAGCCCCTAACCATAAGGAGCCCTATTTCCCTCCTCCTCTTGTTCACCAAGATCCAGTTCGTTATGAATGCTAGGAGAAGCCCAAGGAATATTATAGGCATAAAGATAACCGTAAATATAAACTTCATCCCTGTTATGGCTCCATTCAGCCTCAATACAGCGTGTAACAGGTAGTCATTTATGTATATCTGCGTGTTGCCTAGATCTTTCAATGTGAGGTATATCCTATCCTCCACATCCCTAATGCGTCTAGCCGATCTCTCAAGATCCCACGGATCAACAATAGCACTCCTATCAACAAAGATAAACAGTCTAGCATCTACGAATTCTGTCCAAGCCTCAATCATTGCTGTGATATTTGTTAATAACTCGTAATTATCTAGGGAGAGGATCAATCCATAGTTTGGATTTAGACTTATGGGCAAATATCTCTCCTCCCCAACAACACCAGGCTCATGAAAGAAGGATCCCTCCCCATATATCCACTCAATGATATCGATGAATTTGTCCGAAAAATTCAGTATTGCTGAGACTTCATACGAAATATTTGTTCCGAGTTGTGGATTATATAGGACTATCTTATCTCCCGCATGTACCCCTAGGTATTCTGACAGTTTGAGGCCTATAGCAAGCCCATCACCTATTTTTCCTTCAACAATATTAACCCCCAGACTAGAATCTGGGTTGATCGAATAGCAGAGAGTAGTATTGGCCAGTTCTGGGGAAATATTGGCCGATGACTTATCCCCATATCTAACAGCCAGCAGGGATCTCTGAAAAAGTATAGCGTCCACATTCCTAACATACTCTATCCCACCTATCTCCTCGATATATAGATCATAGTTCGAGACAATATCTCCAACACTCATTCTCACATCCATGTCTACCCTCACAGAATCCATAATCTTCCCTGTAACACCAATACCGACATAGTCAATACTCAGAAAAGCACCAAATATAAGCATCACTGCCAAAGATATCCCAACAACAGACCCAACCCATGTACTAGGCCGCCTAATACCAGATTTAACAACATACATTACGGATAACATACTCCCGCACCATTATCATAACCCACCCAATAGAATTGAAATAATGGCTATTAAATCTATTTTTTATAAACACTAATTCGAGTTACTCGAAATTTTGAGTGAATCAAAATATTCACAAATACGGAGTGCCTAGAGGAGGGCATATCCCCATTGGGGGCAGACAAAAGAGTCGGAGAACATATTTGATCAGGAGGACGAAAAGAGACCTACTAAAGTCCCATATGATCCAGAGCTTTGTTCCCTAGGGATTTCAATAACATCAATATGAACGCCTGAGAATACCTAGAAGAATATATTTGATGTACACCTTGAGAGAGCGAAGGAAGGATCTTAGAATTTCATGGAGGAGCAAGCTAAGGATGTACCGGCGGGAAGACTTCATAGAACCAAGACCTGGATCATTCAGTATCCAGCCCCTAGTAGATTCGTTTTCCGAACCATATAATTATATAAAACAACTTTAATATTCCTGAATTATGTGTTACTTATTGCGAATCACACATATCTAGACAAATGACTAAAATAGGAAGAGTGATTCCATACTTTGAGAAGGTGGTATGTCTTGGTGGATAAAGGTCATTGAGTTTGCTGATGGTGTCTATGTATTCTCCAAATATCTGCCGGAAGCCAAGATCTCCGTCAATGCATTCCTCATACTTGATGAGCAACCCGTTATAATTGAGGCTGGTCTAGCGAATATGGGTAGGGAAATCATTGATGAGGCTAGTAGGATTATTGATCCGTCAGAAATAAAAAGAATATTGATAACCCACGAGCATCCAGATCACATGGGTGGTCTGCCAGAAATACTGCCAAGGGCATATAATGCAAGGGTTATCGCACACAAATTCATCGGAGCCCATCTAGCATTCATCGGGGTGTATGGTGTTGTAGACCTAGTTGAAGGAGGAGAAAAAATAAGGATAGGTAGGAGGGAGATAGAGATAGTCCATGCCCCAATAGAGACCCATGGCTATATATTCTTCATACTCCATCCAGACAAAATCGTGTTTTCTGGTGATTATTTTGGTCAGCTATCCCCCACAGGCTGGACCACATACTATACCTCCGATATCGACAGTTTCGTTGGGGAGATAATACATTTCCATGAGGGATTGGGGTATAGGAGGAATGAGGTCAAGAAGCATCTATCAATCCTAAAGAAGAGGAATATCTCTGTTGTTGCTCCATCACACGGGTCAATAATTAACCGGGACACTAGCACAATAATTTCGAGGGTTATAGACCACAAACTAAAACCCAAAGAGAAGGGATCCCTATGGGCAAGGATCTTTGGTAGACAGAAATGATATACGGATACATCATCGTAACGAAGAGCGGACTATTAGTAAGGTATAGGTTCTTCGGCAGGTTCACCAGTGTAGATGACGAGAAAATAAGCCTACTCGCAACTGGGATAACAGCACTACTAGACTTCTTCACTACGGTATCTGGAGCACCTCTCGAGACAGCACTGGGGGGAAACTATAAGATGAGTATAGTATCTAGGGGTGATATAGTATTTGCTGTGCTTACGGACAGGAATGATGCCATGGGGGAAGTACTAGCCAACAAGTACTCCATAATGTTCACAAAAAGACTATCAGAACAAAACATAGATCTATCTGTGGTCATGGAGGAACTACTCAATAAGATCCTCAATGATCTATTTGAGGCGCTTGATAGGGAAATAGAAGAACTTAACGAGAAGTCAAAATCCTTCAGATATATATCGTAGTCCTTCATTATATACATTAGCTCTTTCCAGGTCAATAATAAAACAACTTAACGCATGAAGTGTTCAAGGCCGAGTTGTTCTCCAAGCCTCTTTAGGCCCCTCATCGCGAGGGCAAGCTGGTTCTTAACCCGCCTAATAGAAAAATCATGCTTATCCACAAGGAAACTGACATCAACATCCGGCTCCCCAAACACAATATTATACCTATCCGTTACTGGCGGATTAAGGAATATCCTGCGAATTTCATCTGGACTCACACTCCAACGCCACTTTATCTTCCCCAGATTTATTAGTTTTTCTATACTACCATACCTCTTGATAAGCCTATATGCGGTCTTCGGGCCTATCCCCCTAAAGCCACCAGGATTGTAGTCCGTACCTAGTAGGATTGCTAGCTCTACTAGTTGTTCTCTGGTGAGTCCAAGGGCATCCAACAATTCCTTAAGCTCATAGAGTTTTGATGGCAGGTAATAATCGACCGTAAGCTTCCAATGCATTATTATCCTGGGGGAGCCATAGAGGAAAGCATCCCAATCCCTAGTAGCCAATGCATAGCACTCCCCCCTCTTCACCAAGTATGCTGCCTGTGCCTCTGCATCATGTACAGCATCAACCACTGGGATCCCCAGAAGCATCAATAGTTTTCTCGTTTCCCTAATCATGTCATCAGTCACAAACATTGATCTCTTCCCAAGTTTTATGGCCCTATCAACATCCCCCATCCTGAC
>CAZVPA010000156.1:0-5011 GCA_964628995.1 uncultured Nitrososphaerota archaeon
TTCGCCTAGCCTCCATCCCTGTACCCTAGGTAGGAACCACGCGTTCTCCGGTATCTCAAACTCAAGGTATCTCTCCCTAGGCACTATTGTTATCCGTACCGTATTCCCATTGATAGTGTACTGCGTCGTCTTGACCCTAACCCAGTCACTTCTGATCCATGGACATCGCTTGGTTCTACGACCCTCCAAGTAGTTCTCGTACCACGACAACAGTATCATCTTACAGTCCTTAATAATCCCATCAACATAGTGACTATGGTAATGGCGCCATTGTTTCCTCAGCCATCGTCGCAGTTCTCTGCTCTCCTCATTCCGTTGCTCTCTAATGAGTTCTCTGAGGCCCTTGGCGTCATTGAAAAATTCTAGTTCTCTCTCGCTAGGAACATCTCGCAGGATTACGGGCATTATTGGGAAATCGCATGACTCCTCCCAACAAATGCTATTCCAGAGCCTATTGATAGTCTTCTGAAGTTTATATTTATACTCGTGGAACAACTCTGCTAGGTTAACATCAGCACTAATTTTATATGCTCTAACTTCCCGTTCTCTCCTACCCACCCGTTTGGTGAAGCGTATCCCCTAGGAGGTGGGTAGGAGAGAACGGGCGTCGCTGTCGGTCTCGGTCTTGAGCCCTAGGGGCTTCTTT
The DNA here is from genome assembly GCA_964628995.1 of uncultured Nitrososphaerota archaeon. Taxonomy (GTDB): domain Archaea; phylum Asgardarchaeota; class Njordarchaeia; order Njordarchaeales; family Panguiarchaeaceae; genus Panguiarchaeum. The sequence goes on from CAZVPA010000156.1 coordinate 647, forward strand.
CACCCACTCAAGACCGAGACCGTCTAGACCTCCCTTCGGAGGTCGTCCTCTAGACCCCACAAAGGGGGTCGTCCTCTAGACTCCCCAGAGCCAGTAATGAGCTCGGGGGAGTCGTCCTCTAGACCCTCCAGTATGGAGGGTCGTCCCTATATAATATTTTTGTTACTTTATTTATAAATTTTGCTTTCCAGTGGGTATTTTTCTAGGGGGATACTATTGTTGTGTAGAATAGTATTATTGTTAGAACTATTGTGATTGTGTGGAGTATTGTTGCTCTTAGAAATATTCTTGATACGTCAGATCTGTGAAAGTATTTGTATTTCCCCAAAACATTACTTGTTCTATTCAGAAGAAAACCAATATACACGAGGATCAGGAGCGTGGGGAGAAGCATAGGAAAACCAAGAGTGATGATTATGTTAGCAGTGGAAAGAATATGGAGTCCAAAAGACACAAGAATAAGAGAGAAACCAAGATCTCTGAGGTTTCTCTGCCTGATGATCAGTAAGTCTAGCTTGCCCACACACTCAGAGTATGACCTTTTCCCAAGGCATATAATAAAGTTCTCTAGAGCCCTAGCAAGAGACTCAGAATCCATAGAGAACAAAGAGGCCAACGCCAAAAGAGCCAATGAGACAAGTGCATACTTCACAATAAGCATATATCCGAGGAACAATCCAACGAAAAAGAAAAATACTGATAACGTAAAAGACATAAAAATAGCACTCCAGCATGGACGAGATATTATCAAAAACCTATCGACAATGGACAAATAGGGATAAGCTCTGCCCCCTTCAGCATCAAACATCAATACCATAAGAACCACCAGTTATCATGAAAAAAGAGAAATTATAATACTTATGCTAAGCACAGATGCTAATATAGCCTTTACACGATACTATTCACTCAACCACAACACTAGTATGCATCTACCCCGAAGTCGATGTTTAAGGTGTCATTATGCATTAGGATACGCCATGTATGCATATCTCGGGATCCACACACTCACAACATAGTCTCTTTCCCCCATACTTAATGATTACTGTGTCGAACTCTCGAGCAACCTCAACATTAAGGAGTTGCGGTCTGAATGCAAGCACATACAGTAGTGTTTTCGCAAACTTTGAGCTTACTTCATATGCTTGCTTTGGGTATGCGATAATGTACCTGAACAGGCTCCGCAGTATTGGAAATCTGTTTAGTACTGGCTTATTTGTCCGCGGGAGCGCATGCAGGTTTAGTGATTCGTACTCAAACCCCTTATCCATCACCCTTATCACTCCATAAACATTGTTAGCCTTAATGGGCTCTGTAATACATTCTCCCTCATCTTCCTCCCTTACAAAGGCAATGTCCGCACTAATGTTGTGCATCCTATTACAAGTAATACCAATCCTAGGAAACTTATACATCACTGAAAGCCTAACCCTAAACGGCACCGAGTTAAAAACACTCATGTTTGCTGAGACTAGCATGGTACTAAGTATCATATCGGCATACTCCCTACCCTCCCTTGACAATCCAAAAAATGTGTAGCGGGACACCCTTCTAGATACGAAAAGGAAACGATTATACTCTAAAGCACGCACAACATATTTTGCCTTCTTAAGACTCAAGCCAAGTCTCCGTGCCTGACCAACAATTTTAGCGATTGGGAAAACATTATAGGGATAACTAGTCTCCAAAACACGCAATGTTATCGCGAGATCCCTAACCCACTCCTCAACCCCCATCATAATAACCTCAGATCAACCTTCTTCCTACCAATCCATATGCATGTCCCATTTTTCCTAACACCCCACAACCCACGTATCCCAGCAATAGCTAGAATAATCTTAACTAGCTCCGGATCCTCCACAACCAAGCTTTCGCAGTAATCTATGCAATACTTGAACAGTAATTCTATCCTCGGGGGCAAGTTATTATCTAGAGTTCTCAATGGTACTCTCTCCCTTTTGTCCTTATCTGTACACTTTACAACACCCAAAACAATCTCCGCATCCTCTGGTTCTGCTAGCTCAAATTTGTCCCAATTCTTCCTTAGGAAATATGGCTCCAAATAATAATGATGCGTCCTACAAGCCATAAACTTCACCACTTTTGTCGCTTCGTATAACACTGTTAAGTCCACAATCCACGGGTTTCTTCTTCTTATTGCAAGTCCTAGAGGTATTTTCTTCATCCCCAATATCCTATCAGCCTCTCTCCTCCCCAAGTCTGTTAATCTCCCAAATACTCTCATTCTATCAAATGTAAGCTCAACATACCTCTTACTAGGATCCGAACACTTCAACGACCTAGCAACCTCCCCCGCACCCACACACCCTATAGTCCTCGCCAAATCCCTTATGTCCCAATAATATTTTCCCTCAAGCTCACTTATCCTCATTACGATTAACACGTTCTGCAGATCCACCCCCAACCCTCAAATCAAGCTTAGCGATTTCCTCATCACTTGGATATAAACCCCTAAGAACCAACGGGAATTGCACGAGGTATGGAAAAGCATAATAATGCTTTTCCCACCAAGGTATACGGACTATCGCCCATCCAGTAGGCATGCGTGTTATGAAGCGTATGTTAACCCATTGTGGATCCAAGCTAATGCTCTCCAATAAGCCAATGTTAGATTGAGTCACATCTTTCTCTGGATTCCAAGAAGTGATGATCTTGAACGGTGTGTTCACCAGTATTGTCATCGGTAGAGGGTATCCTTGAGTAATCGCCATCAAGTAAATGTTCTCATCTCTAAGTTCCATGAACATCGTTTCCCATACGGATATATTTATGCATAATTGTTCATGAGTAATGCTTTCGGGCGGGATCATGCGGTTAATCTCCTCCAAAACGATCAGCAGAGGCCTTCTCCTCTTCTGAGTCCTAGTAGTGTAGTACGAGTATATTGCAGACGCTATAAGCGATAAAATGAATGCCCTATGATTACGATATAGTCCTCCACCCTCAAAGACAACAATATAGTTCTCATCCTTTTCCACGAATAGGTCCTCAAACCTCATAACGTCCTCGTTAAATATTCTGAGCTTCGAGTCCCCAGCATCACTACTAAACTCCTTCAAACAAAAACAAATAGCATTTAGACTTGCAATCTCACCACTCCCAGAAGGACACCAGTCTATATTCTGTGCCCTCTGGTTGATCCTCTTATATAACATTTCCAAAGTTGGAACAGTATTTGTCTCAATAGCTCTAAAATACAACTCAACAAGCTCCTCACGAATAATACTCCTAGAACGAGGATGCGGGATGTAACTATAGGCAAATATCTCTGACACCACTTCAGCCCAGTCGAACCAAGAAACCCCCTCCGGGGGTCGCAGCAAGTTTATCCTCAATGGTGCGACATTAGGATTGGCCAAAGTGTATATCTTCAGTCTCTTCCTTTCACTGGGTTTTAATAGGTAGAGTAGCCGTCTCCAAGTACTCTTCCAATCCAACACTATGATGTCCCAGCCCTTCCTGAAAAGTTGTATGGAGATCCACATCGCAGCGTTGGTTTTTCCCGAATCTGGAGACCCCACAATTAGTGTATGATTGAAACGCGAGGACGGAATCCTAAGCCATATTGGCGAGGGCTTCTTAGTATGCACATTAATAATTTGTCCAATTCGTAAGTCAGGGTTGCAACAAGCGAACTGTGGCGGGCTCTGAAGAAAAATTGGTGGTATTTCAATCTCTTCCATACCCCCTCCCCATCAACTTCTTAATCTTATCATCGCTAGGATACTGCGACTTAAGAATCAACGGGAATTGCACTAGAAACGGCCAAGCATCATAATGCTTCTCCCAATATGGTATTTGGACAATTCCCCATCCTACTGGCATACGGAGTGCAAAACGCTTGGCGTGTCTGTGATCCCATCTCGGATCCAAGCTTACACTCTCTAACAACACATCAATGTCCGGCCTCGCGTCCGCATTCGCCACTCCAAGACTCATCACAATTTTGAATGGAGTGTTCATAAGAATACTCTTCGGCAAGTCACATGGTACCTGGGCGATAGCCATCAAGTATATATTCTTCTCTCTGAGCTCCCTAAACATGGTCTCCCAAATGCTTTCATGAACATGCAATTCCTCCAATGTTGTCTGTTGTGGTATTAGGTGGTTTGCTTCTTCGAGAACAACAAGTAGTGGTCTTTCTCTCCTCCTCCTCACAATATAATAGCCATAGATTCCAGAGGCCAACAATCCCAAAACAAACGCCTTATGATTACTGAACAGATCCGCAGCCTCCAGTACAATAATTTTGTTATGGTCCTCCTCAACAAAAATGTCCTCATACCGTACAGCATCCTCATTAAACACCCTCAACTTTGTTATTTTTGCATCATCACTAAACTCCCA
>CAZVPA010000157.1:0-2637 GCA_964628995.1 uncultured Nitrososphaerota archaeon
CAGTGATTACTATAAACCCCTTATTATTTCTCTTTATGATGTGGGTCAGCTCTTTTTCTCTCCCAGTTTTGACATAGATTTCCTCCAATACTCCTATTGGATCTTGGGCCCCATATATTACGTCTGTTTCCTTTGCGGTTTTCCTTATGCCGATCCCCAATATTCTCCTTAGGATCATTCTCAGCCTTCTCTTTTGTTGCTCCGATATCCTTTCCTTCCCCGCTATCCCCAGTATTGTTCTTATTCGTCGTAGTTCACTCCTCAGATTTATCTCGAATATTATGCTCTCTATGTTTTCTCCACATTCATCTATCTCTTTGTCTGATAGGGTCGAAAAGACTGATAGGTCGCTTTTGAGTACCCTCATTATCCTTGCCCGGTCCGCAAGTATCTCCCTTATCGTCCCTATTATAACCCGTGCGGTCTTCTTGTCGAATCCTGTCTGCTCACTTATTATTTCCCTTAGGTTCTTCTGGGCCTCCCTTAGCGAATCTTTCCTCATGCTGTTTTCAAGGATGTTTTTGATAGCATCAAGTATGGCTCCCTCAGATTCCATCGGTATTTCTATCCCATGTATTGTTCTTAGGATATACTTTATCATTTCGAGGACATCCTTCGATTTCTCCTCCAACAGCTTCGGGTTGATCAGGGTTTGTACTGTTGGGTCACTCTCTCCAACAATGTTCGCTACTCTCACCAGTTCCTCCCCTATCATCCTAGTGTAATTTCTCACAATTTCTAGTAGGGACATTATTGGGATTAGTTGATCCCAGTGCTCTGGATGCTTCTGGATCAGGTCATCGGCTATGAACCTGAATTCCTCAATGTATGGATTCACCATTTTAACGATACTGAGTATTTCCCTCGATATCTTGCTCCTTATGGCTTCCCTCGCAATACCTACTATGTTTTTCAGTATACTATCTATCTCTCTAGCGGGCCCCCGGTATTCTGGTATGCTCTCCAACCCCCGCAATATCTTCCTTGTGTTATCCCATTCATCAATAAGTCTTTTGAGTGTTGCTCTGAGTTGCATCTCAAGATTCAGCGCTACGATGAGGTGTCTTATTGCTAATCTCAGCCTCACCTCCACGATCGAGAAACCATACTTGCTGACCCCCCTTACTAAGGTATCAGTTATCTTTGTAGTGATATTCTCACCACAGTATGGACACCTTATTTCCTGTATGCCTGTGGATATTTCTACATCTATGAGTTCACCACCACAATAGTCGCATCGTCTTGCATCACTAATAGCGTCCTTTAGTTCATCAAGGAATATTGTTGTTAGTGTCAGCACAGGCCTATCACCAAGTAGGCCATAATCGTTAGCCGTATAGGATGCGCTACGTCATAATAAAGAAATATGTTATTGCTAATTTAATTGGATTTGCTTTTTCTGGTCATGAGTCACTATTGGGGCTGAGGCTACCTATGTGGTGTTAACATGGCCCTTAGTTTCCTTATTGTGGATAGGTACTTCTTTCCTGTTGTCTTTGCCTCGATGTTTTCTATGAGTTCGAGTTCCTCCCTAAGTTTCATGGTGGATATCTCCATATTTAGAACTTGGAATGCCTCCTCGCTCTTCTTTTTCTCTAGTAGTCTCAATGCTAGTTTCCCCATTTTCCCGAGTGATGGGAGCTCATACCTCTTGGAGATCTCTATTAGGAGTGGGACGGCGGCCTCTGGGATCTTCCTCACCCTTATTTCCCTACAATAATTCATCGGTACCAACGGTGGTTTTTCCCTCGGGAATACGTATTGTCTTGGTGTGTTTGTTTCTTTGGCGAGCCTGATGGCCTCGGGGATGTCTATGAGTCCAGCCCCCTGCTCATATATACTATATCCCTCCAGCCTCCTCGCAGTACTCAGAAGTATCCATTTAACGGTATCGGCGAGCTCCCTATCATAATATTTAAAACCACGCTCCCTCAGCACTTTGAGGATTATTGCTGAGGCACCGGATACGTGGGGTGTCGCCATACTTGTCCCAACTTTCCCCTGATATTTCCCATCAAATGTACATAGCGAGTAGGCATAGCTTGAGAGGGTCGAAATAACGCGGAGATCCCTACTGCACGCACCCAAGTCCCCACCTGGCGCAAGGATGTCTGGCTTCACTACACCTCTTAATCCTGGCCCCTTGGAGCTATACTCGGCAAGTTTTATGTTGCTCTTATTTGTTGCCCCCACACAGATGACTTCTGGGACGCATCCTGGGGAGCCAACAGTTCCCCATCCATGCTCCCCATCATTCCCGGCGGCAGCTACAACAATTTTTCCCAGTCTCCATGCCTCCTCGGCTATTTGGTACTCGGGTGTTCTCTCATTCCCGATGCCGCCCAGACTTAGGTTTATTACATCGGCCCCCTCCAGTATTGCTATTTCGACCCCCTTGGCAACTCCCATATTTGTTCCATTCCCATTGGAGTCCAATACCTTCACGCTTATTAGTTCTGCATCTGGGGCTACTCCCCTATATTCGCCCCTATATATCCCCCTACCACATGCTATCCCAGCGACATGGGTTCCATGTCCATCATCATCTGTATACTGGCCGGGAATTACGGAGAATTTATCACTTACCTCAATGTCTGGGTGGGTATCATCGACTCCAGTATCTATAACTGCGATTTT
>CAZVPA010000157.1:2647-4958 GCA_964628995.1 uncultured Nitrososphaerota archaeon
CTTCACCAGTATATCCTTCCTCGTGAGTGGCATCTATACCTATGATCTGTCTAGTTTTGAATAGTTGATTGCGGAAATCATGTTCTAGGACTACGCTATATTCCCTAAGTATTGTATCGATGTTTCGGGACTCAAGGCTTACTGATGCGTATGGTCTTAGTGCGGTAATAATGTTTATTCTCGCTGACGCATTTTGGATTGTGCTTGCTTTGATCCCTATGCTTTCTGCTAGGGATTCCATTCTGGTTTCCCTGAGCGGTTCATAGATTCTTGGGGCTTCCTCCATAGTTAATGGTTCTATCCCAACGACTACTAGGCTTAGTTCTTCACTAGGCATCACTTCTGCTAGGAGCCTCAGGAAGGCATACTCAACATACATGACTATGTCACCCTCATGACCCTCAACTTATCAATAAAGACAATGTACTCCTTCGCTAATAATGTGGCTATATCCTTAACCCTAATCCTTAGCTGGACATGCCTCGTCAACCTAATAACCATCTCGATCCTCCCAATTTCTGATAGTTCCGCCAGTACCTCATCGTTTAGTTCGCCAAGCTTGATGACAACTGATATTTCCTGCATTGGGTCCATTTCCGATATTTCCTTCTCAAGATCCCTACTGATTTTGCCCTCAGACATCCTAATCACATATGATCTCTCTAGTCCTTGGATTGAATCGGAATCCAAATCTCTCGATGAGTTCGGCGATGGCATCATCCGATGCATCAAGTACTCTTATCCTCCTAATTCCTCTCCTCCGTGACTCAATAATTCTCTCCAGAATCTTTCTTGTCTCATGACTCAACCCACTGGGTATACTATAGGTTTCCTCAAGTCGTCTAAGTTCTTCCCTATACCTACCAATCAAGTCCCCTACATCTTTCCCACTCATCAGGGCCCGGTTAAACTCGACTATAAATGAGTCCTGAAGTCTGTCTATGTGTTCCCTCGGCACTAGCTCTATTTCCTCAGTACTATATAGGAACTCGCTTGCCTGTAGGTATGCTGGGTATATCCTAAGTAGTATCCTTATCATATCGGTAATAGAGTACAGGATTGAGACCGCCTCTAATAGGTCACCTAATCCGCCCCTAAGTTTCTCCTTCAGGTCATCTAGTGTGTTAATGATGTTGTTCTTTAAGTCCCTAACCGTGGGCCATAGGTCTGTGATTGCTACATGAAGTTTTGGGTGGAGGGTATCCTCCCTGATTGCTGATCCGACTATCGACTTTAATTCCTCTATGGGATCAGGACCTAGCATAGGGGCTTGGGGCGGCTTTATATTCTCGATGAGTACCTCGGATATTCTCCCTAGGTATTCCTTGATGAACTGTTTGCCCTTCTCAATAGTTTTCTCATCGCTTGAGGTAGCGATTAGTGTTTCTAGGCTACCTAACGCCCTCCTAATACCGATGATTTCGCCCTTAAGAACAGCGTCCAGTAGGTTCCTAATGCATTGAAACATTAGTGCCCGTTTTACCCTAGTCGGTAAATATGACAGTAGCTCTTCCTCAGGCATGCGTACATGCTCAGCAATCGTTCTTATATCAAACAGTTCGAGGGCTCTCTGGAGTAGGCCAAAGGTATCATCAATTACTCCATACTCCACACATACTTGATAGTACTCCGAGACAGCATCAATAATAATGCTCCTCCAGGATTCCTTGGGTATCCTAATATCGGGGGACTGCTCGAATTCCCTAATGTTTCTGGCCCCAATCCCATTTAGTAGTCCACTAAGAATACTCGTAATTGTTGTGGTATTAATCCTACGTTCTCCCCATTCCTGGGCCACCCAATTTAGTATACTTTTGATAAGTAGGAATTTTGTAAGTTGCCCTATATTGGTTCTTGTCTTAATACTCATTATCCTTCTGACGAGTATTCTTGAGGTCGCTATGTGTTGGAACGGTGAACTATTCAGAATTCTCGACAAGTCGCGGCACAGCTCATCTAGGGTATTCTGGAATTCGCTAGGTTTCATCTGTTTCCCGTAGTTCTTGCCGAGAACCCTATTTATGAACTCTAACTCCTCCCTACTGGCCCAATCAACCCCCCAAATATCAACGATGAACTCCACATTACTCCTAACGATATCCTCACTAATTATGCCCTCCTGAAGCCCCCTCCTATAGCTCATTATTAGGTTTCTTGGGAGTCTGGGAATATACTCGTCCACACGCATTCTAACACGTGGGGCTGAGGGCCCCTTCCCTCTTCTAGCAACATAGTTCAGGAGATCTTTTAATGGCTTGATCCTCAGGAAGTAATAGCCATCCCTAAAGCCCACGTATGGGTAGAGCGATTC
>CAZVPA010000158.1:0-4955 GCA_964628995.1 uncultured Nitrososphaerota archaeon
GTCCTCGTATATCCATGCCTTTATTAGTTTTGTGTATGGTGTTGGTCTCGCTATTTTTTCTATGGTTTTTTCTGCTTCTTCATACTCGTATTTTTGGTATTTTATTCCTGCTATTGTTTCTAGTGCCCATGTTTTTTCTGGTTCTTCTTCTGGGGTTTCTTCTAGGAGTCTTTCAGCTTCTTCAAGTCTCCATATCTGTCTGTACGCCCTTGCGAGCACTATTCTATCTATTATACTCTGTATGTTTTTCCTCATTTCCTCTTCTCTTTTCTTCAACGCTCTCCATGTTGTGTTTGTTGGTTCTTCTGTGATTAGTGCTATTATCCCTATTGTCATTGCTGTTTCTGGTTCTGTTTTTTCGGGTTCTTCCTCTAGTTTTTTCAGGAGTTTTACTAGTTGTCTCCTTAGCTCCTCTTTTTTCTCTTCTGGTGTTGTCTTCCATGCTCTTATTATTACGTTTCTTGTGATTCTTTTGTGTGTGTCCCATGCTATTTCTCCGTATATTGCGTATCCTTTTTTCTCTAGTTCCTTCTTGATGTCTTCTAGGAGTATCTTGGTCTTCTTGGCTGTTTCGGCTATGTCTATCCACCCCTGTTCCTCTATCCATCCCGTATATTCCTTGGTTTTTTCCTCGTAGTATTTTTTGTGGTAGTAGAGTTTGCCTTTTTTTGATTGGATGGCGTAGGGGGCTAGTTCTAGTAGTGGCTCGATCTCTTCTTTATCCATTCCTATTTCTCTGGCCAGTATGCTTACTGGGACAGGCCCTATTCTTTGTGAGAGCTCTAGGAGTTTTGCCTCTATTTGATCTGTTATGTCTGCTTCCCTAGGTCTTGGTTTTTCTCTTGTTGGTGGTTTTTTCTTCTGTAGTTTCTCGATTATTATTGATATTGACCTGGGTCTGTCCTTCTTTCTTTTTTCTAGACACCATAGTATTATTTCTGCTAGCCATTCTGGCGCCTTTCTTGGGGGCTCTGGTTCCTCCTCAGTGATTTTTCTTATGAGCTCTAGTGGGTTTTCTGCTTGGAATGGCGGCTCGCCCTCTATCATTTCGTATAGTAGGCATCCGAATTGCCATATGTCTGTCTTGTTGTCTATTTCCCCAAATCTTTTCTTGTCTATTTGTTCTGGTGCGCTGTATAGTGGTGTCCCTATGTATCCGCTTTGTGATTGTGATGCCTTTAGTAGTATTTTTGCTATTCCGAAGTCGCTTATTTTTGCTTTGCCTCCGCATATCAGTATGTTTTCTGGTTTTATGTCTCTATGGACTATCCCCCTGTGGTGTGCGTATTCTAGTGCTTCCGCTATTTGGATCGCTATCTCTATTGCCCTGTCTACCGGTATTGGTCCCTCTCTTATCATGTCTCTTAGGCTCCTTTCACATAGCTCCATTATTATGGCTGGTAGTGGTCTCTGTATGTATTTCTGGAACCTCACTATGTTTGGGTGTCTTAGTTTTTTCCATACTTCCGTTTCCTCTATGAACCTCTCATATTCCCTCTTTGTTAGTGACTTTGTTATGTCTATCTTCGGTATCTTCATTGCCCATCTATTTCCCTCCTTGTCTTCGACCTCATATACCCATGATGCTGCTCCCTCCCCTATAAGCCTAATTATCCTATACTCCCCTATACTTTTCCGATGGTGGGTGATCGTGCCCATACATTACCCCTTGTGTGTTGCTCCACCAATATAATATGGTTATTTTATATATTATTGATATAACTATCATACTAAGATATCTCCTATTTATTGTTATGGGGTGGGTTGGGGGATTGGCGTTCACACTTAATCCCCAATACACATTGGACTCAAGACCTGACAATGCCTTCTGTGGCTGGTGCTCGTTCAATATGGTAGATAATATAAGGTTTTTTGTATTAATATAGATTACTGGGTGTAAGGAATGTCTGCTCATCACCCAGTGATTCTTGATATTGGGACTGCTATATCAAAGGTCGGATTCGCCAACATGGGTGAGCCCGCTAAGACCGCCCCAACGGTTATTGGATATAGGTTCTATGGTGAGCCAGACATATATATTGGTGGGAGGGCAATAAGGATGTCGAGTATGCTGAACATGGTGTGGCCTGTTGTCAATGGATCCGTAGTGGATTGGTATCTTTGGGAGCGCTATATAGAGTATATGCTCAGGTACGAGCTGGGGATAAGGCCTGATGGGTCGAGGATTATTATGATAGAGCCCTTCCTGACCAGGATGAATGAGAGGATAAAGAAGGCTGAGGTGTTGTTTGAATCCCTCAATGTTGGTGAGCTATACATATCCACGCAAGTGATGGCGTCGCTTTTCTCATCAAGGAGCATCTCTGGTCTAGTGCTCCATTCAAGCGAGAGCGAGACTGTTGCTGTGCCGATACATAATGGTGTAATAATTCAGGGTTGTGTTAGGAGAATGAGCATTACTGGAAGGGAGATCACCAGAAGATTATTACTGATACTTGAGAATTGGGGCCTCTATATTCCAGAGAGACTCAAGCCGGTTATAGTTAGGGATATGAAGGAGAGACTATGCTATGTTGCGGTGGACTATGTAGCGGAGTTGGAGAAGGCCCGCTTCAGGAGGAGTACTATAGCACTGCACTATGAGTTGCCAGATGGCCAAGTGCTAGAGCTTGCCGAGGAAAGATTTATGGTCCCAGAAATGATGTTTGGTGGGCATGGTATTGTGGATGTTGTTGTGGATTCCATACTCTCGTGTGACCCAGAAATAAGGCATGACATAGTATCCAATATTGTTATCTCTGGAGGCAACACAATGTTTATGAACTTTGTTAAGCGTTTCGAAATGGAACTCAAGAAGAAATTACCAGAGGAGCTTAGAGATAGGGTGAGGATAAGCTCGATGGAGAATAGGACAATAACACCATATGTTGGGGCACACATAATGGCCCCAATACTACAGCATAGAAAGGCATTACTAACAAAGGAGAGGTGGAGGGAGGAAGGAATAAATGCCGTACTTAGGATGCTTTGACTCTATTCTTGGTTGCCAGTATGTGCCAAGAGTTCCTGTGGGAGAGATCCATGTATGATCCTCTTGAGATACTCTAGGAAAAATGTTGGTATATCCTCGAGGTATTTTCTGAGCAGGTACTTGGTCCTCTCCTCACACTCATTTGACGTGCTTCTTGTGAGGAATTCTATGGTCTTAACTATCGTTATTGTTCTCATCAGGTTACTCCTGGGTAATAGGTCTATGAGTTCCTCAGTAGCCTCAGATAACTCCATTAGGATTCTAGGTGATTCCGTGGGTAGCATCAGTGCGTTATTTGCTAGGGCTAGGCAGAGCCCCAGATATATCTGAGCGTATACTGTTCTGTTGTAGCTCCAGATATGCTCTATATCCTTCTGTGCCACCTCGCGCACCAGCCTAGGGATTTCCACGATGTATTCTCCTCTCAGTAATGATATCTTTGATAGGACGCCCAACAATCCAGCAATGATGACTCCATAGAGATCCATACTTATCCTGTATGTCATTCGGTTATCAATAATTCTGACCAAAATCCTTCTGAGGATATCCCAAGAATTCTTTAGTATTTTCTCAATGCCCTCCACACTCAGGATACTGATGATCATATCGGTAATAATAGCGAACATATATATGGTCTTGATGACTATAGGGGCTGGAAGGACATCCCTCATTACTAAGATCCTTTCGATATTTTCCCTCCGCATTAGTGAGAATTCTCCCAAGAGCTCGAGCCCCTGTCTAAAGGTCTGTCCATCGACTGTGAGTCCCCATAGGGCGATTAGTTGTAACATATAGAAGTAGTGTTGCGGTACCTCTCCCTTGAAGTGTGTGGATTCCTCAAACATCCTATTGATAGTATTGTATATCCCCCTCCATGACTCTATTGTCCGTGGTGGGGTTGTTGTTATGTCTTTATCAAATATAGAACTGAGAAGTCTTGTGCTGAATAGTCCCGATTTTTCCTCGAACACCCACAATATTGTCTCCATGATCTCCCAGATGGGGGCATCTGCCAGTAATATGGAGTATACAATCCGTGTTGTTTCATCAATACTGTTTATTCTAGACAAGAGTTCCTCTCTTTTCTCCTTTAGAAAAGTGCTGATTCTTTGGAAGGCGTCAAGCCCTATGAACATGCCTATGCTTAGTCTTAAGTACTCCTTCGCTAGGGGGTCATCTATCATATCAATGACACTATTGATCCTTTCCACCGATGGGGGCTCAGTACTTCTGCCCGAACGCATTAGGTTTATTGATGCCTTAACATATAGTATCTTTGGGGTGTCCCCCTCATCAAACATACTTGGGGCATACTTAACAACATTATCAAACATCCCTTTTAAGTAGTATTCCAGTATGTCATCAATATTTCTTGTCTTCTTCCTATGTCTCCATGTCGTCTTTATCTTTGGTCTGACCTGTCCAATTCTGAAATATACCGTGTCCACACCAAGCTCGGTACTCCTCGGTGCCTCCTCCATACACAGCATCATCCTCTCGGCTAGATCCCTAACCCTATCAATATTTGGGGATGGAAGAGAAAAACCACCAGATATAATCCTCCTGACCCTCTCCTTGGCAACAATGTTCGAGAATATCAAGTTGCCACTATAGCCAAGCTCATATATGTTCCTGAGTATATCTATTAGTGCGAAACGGACCCTTGGGTCACGCGTATCAGATATGACTGCTAGGAGGAAATCGCCTAGGAATCCCACATATATCGTGAACCCCAAAAGATCAAATCTATCGATCATTTCCCTCCTTATCCGCCCCATATTTAGATATATGAACTCTATGACACCAGCAAATATGTCCTGCCTACCAACATACCTATCGTCGGCATCTATCAGAATGGGGTTCCCCCTACCGTCGAATAGTATATATCCACATATCACTCGCGACAACATACTTAGTGAAAGAATAATAGTCGCTAATAATATATAAGCTTTTTCTTTTTCGG
>CAZVPA010000159.1:0-4930 GCA_964628995.1 uncultured Nitrososphaerota archaeon
AGTTTGGGGAGAATAGGGAGTATTTTCCTGGGGTTAGGCTTCCTCCTAATGTTCGTGCGACGGATGTTCTTGGGGAGTGTTTGGATTCGGATATTTTGTTTATTGCTGTTCCTTCTCATGCTGTTCGTGAGGTTTGTATGCGTATTAGGGAGGCTGGTGGTGGGGACTTCATAGTTGTGAATACTGCTAAGGGTGTTGAGTATCCTCCTCTTAAAAGGCTTAGTATGGTTATTAGGGAGGTTCTTGGTGATGTCAGACCTGTTGTGATGTCTGGGCCTAATTTTGCTTCTGAGATTGTTAGAGGTCTTCCTTCTGGTACCACTATTGCGGGTGAGGATAGGGATGCTCTTATCGCTGTTAAGAGGGTTTTGCATGGGGACAGTTTTATTGTTCAGGTTTCTGATGATGTTGTGGGTGTTGAGCTTGGTGGTGTTCTGAAGAATGTATATGCTATTGCTATGGGTATCTGTGATGCTCTTGGCGTCAATGAGAATGCGTATTATTTTGTTCTTACTGAGGCTTTCAGGGAGATGAGGGATATTATTGTTAGGCTTGGGGGGAGGCCTGAAACTCTTTTTCTGAGTAGTGGTTTTGGGGATCTCTGTTTGACTTCGAGTTCGAATAAAAGTAGAAATAGGGCTCTGGGGTTCATTGTTGGGAAGGAGATGCTGGGGAATACTGATAGGAGTACTGTTGTTTTGGAGGGTATGAAGTCTGTTAGGGCTTTCCATGACTTGGTGGGTGAGTGGGGGCTTAGATGTCCTGTTCTCGAATTTGTCTACAATGTTCTTATACTTAGGCGGAAGCCGTACAATGAGTTTCTTAGGCTTTGGCGTAACATAAAGGAGCTGTATGATGATTGAGGATGTATGCGGTTATTCTGGCTGCGGGTATTGGTCGTAGGCTTCGTCCCCTCACAAACAGTATTCCTAAGGCTATGATAGAGCTTAGGGAGAATGTGAGGGTTCTCGATGTTATATGCTGTAATCTTCTTAGTGCTGGGATAAAGAACCTCATCATTGTTGTTGGGCATGCTTCGGATACCCTTATAAAGCACGTCGGTGGGTCTTCTCTCTACGCTGGGTTTAGCTCTATAAGGTTTGTTGAGAATAAGGAGTATGCTTCGACGAATACTGCTGTTTCTCTTCTTCTTGGTCTTAGAAGTCTTGATGCTTATGAGGATGTGATTGTTGTGAATGGTGATATTGTGTTTGACTATGGGATTCTTAGGAAGCTTGTTAGTGTGCCTAGAACTTCGATAGTTGTCGATAATGTTAAGGAGCTTACAGAAGAGTCCTTTAAGGTTCTCATAAGGAATGGTGTTATCGTGGATATGGGTAAGGAAATAGATATTAACTCTGCCTCGGGAGAATACATTGGTTTAGCTAGGATCGCTGGTGAGGATCTGGGTCTAGCCATCAAAATCCTTGAGGATATCGTAGAAAGCGATAGAAACGCTTATTATGATTATGTGTTTAGGGAATTATCAAGGCTTGTTAGGGTAGGCTTTATATTTACGGATGGGCTTCTATGGACCGAGATAGATTTTCCTGAAGATTTAGAATATGCAAGAAGGATAATTGGTTTAATTGAGTTTGGTTCTCAATGTTCATTTGGCTGATTTAAGACTTTTTGTTCCTATTGGCTGAAGCCCCAAGATGGGAAAGTATTGTGAAATGGAAATATTATTGCTACCAAGTTAATCCACACTATCAATCTTCCTTATTTATCAAAAGGATGGGCGAATGTGTTCTTAGATCGAATTTATAAAGTATTTTTATCAGTGAATGTTCTTTGGGTGCTGATTATGAGGAGAAAATTCAAGGTTGTGGTTGTGCTTCTTATCTTGATACCACTCATTACTATAGGGTACTTATGGCATATTAAAGGACCTAAGAGAGTATTCAAATATGTTCTTGATTGTCGAAACCCATATGGATTTGAGGAAACTAAGGACGAATTTGTGTCAGATGTTTTCGACATATCTGATAAAAACCGAAATATAATGTTTGTGAGAATAACTTTCTCTGGTATAGGTAACTTCAGAATATATGGCCTTAAAGTAATTGATCCCAACAACACGACTTTGCTCAGCATAGCTTCTATTGTGCGGCCTCTCTACATAAACATAACAATAAGTTTAGACGAAAAAATAGAGGTTAGCACCTTGGGAGAATATCATATTCAGTTTGAAGCATATATCAACGGTTGGGGGCAGATAATAGTAGAGGTGATAATTGTTGCCCCTATTTTCGAGGGGTTTGTTTAGCCGATGTTTTGATGGGAATCCTATGAAATTTTTGTGATTTTACTGTAATTATCTTTTTTAGCTTTGGTGATATGGCTTGGATCTTTTGGGATATCTCCTTAGGAAGCTTAGTGCGGGAGTTTATTGGCTTAGGAGTCTTAGGGTTAGGAGAGGTATCAAGTCTTCGCTTTCCGTTGGTTTGCTGCCTCTTGCTCTTCTTGCATATCTTTCTCTTTTTCTGGATTTTGGGCCGTGGGCTGGGGACGATTCCATATACTTTGAGAGCCATACGCATAGTTTCTGTGATAATGCTAAGTACCTATATCTCTACGTGCATAACAGAAGGCTATACGACAAGTATTTCTGGGTAGCCTTTGTTGATGATGACTATGAGAAGCTAAGGAAACGTGGCCTTCCTGTGGTTAGGGCCTCTGCCTCACTATATCTGCGTGCTGGCACAATAGTTTCTAGTGGCACAAGAGCACCATTCGAACTTGGTAAGTGGACAAGGTTTGTGAGTCTGTGGCATGGTCTTCCTCTGAAATCTATTTTCTGGCTTAATAGGAATGATGATGGTCTCTATGGGGGGGCTCTGAGGAGGGCTCTCTATATACTGTCTGACCCAAATCTTGTTTCCCGTAACTACTATCTGCTTTCTCCTCCAAGTATTTTTAGGGAGGTGTTCCGCCTAGCATTTAATCTGGATGAATCCAAACTGCTTTTAGGCCCGTATCCCCGAAACTACGTTTTTGTTGGTAGGCTTGATGGGGAGGAGATCGATGCCTATACTCCCGAGGATTTCCCAGAGGATATGAGGTTGGTTCTTTACCTCCCAACGTACCGTGAATATAGGTTTTCTATGGATGTTGATGAGGTTCTGCCTCTCGCTGAGATTGATGAGCTGTGTAGTAGGTATGATGCTCTCTTCCTGGTAAAAACACATTTCTTCGAGGAGCTTTCCAGCGCGGCTGGGAGGTATGATAGGATTGTTATTCTTGATAGTAGCAGGGATATCTATCCGCTTCTGAGGAGGGTTGATATTCTGATAACGGATTATTCTTCTGTTGCTTTTGATTTTCTCTATGCTGACAGATCTATTCTCTTCTATCCATATGATTTTGATGAATACGTTAAGTATCGGGCACAGTACATAGATTATAACCTGTTGACTCCAGGGCCAAAAGCAAGAACACCAGAGGAGCTTATCAGTAAGCTTAGATCTCTCTTGGAGGGTGATGATGAGCATAGAAGAGCTAGAAGGATTGTCCGAAAGCTTGTGTGGGGGGATGTTTCTGAGTTAGAAGAAAAACATTTTCGTGAATTAGCCGATAAAATATTAAGGATCGCAGGGGGGTCTTAGACTTCTATCGTGCTTGTCTCTCCTACGATGAATCTGAATCCCCTTCTCCTATTTCTCCTCTTTATGATCTTAGCGTTTTTCCCTACTATGCTGTCGATTATTCTGTCATCCTCATTTAGCTCTATATAGCAACCGTCAAGAAGTAGTGAGCCAGAGATTTCTCCACCGACAATCTTAACTTCATCCTCAATCGATGTGTATGGGCCGATATATGTGTTCGGGCCGATCACGCAGTTCCTACCAATGTATACGGGTCCACGTATTGTGCTTCCAGACTTTATGATCGTTCCCTCCCCTATGTGGACGCGGCCAATTACCTGTGCGTCCTCCTCGACAACACCTCTTATATCCTCATTTATCTCATCGAGAATCAAATATAGAGCTTCGAGCAGATCCTCTGGCTTTCCAGTGTCCTTCCACCAGCCCCTAATTATGTCGTAGTGAATCTTATATTTATTATCCAGCAACCACTGTATAGCATCGGTTATCTCAAGCTCCCCTCTCCAGGAAGGCTTTAGATGCTTCACAGCCTCAAATATTGGCTCACGGAAAAAGTATACACCAACAAGAGCATAGTTGCTGGGAGGGACTCTGGGCTTCTCAACCAACCGTACGATTTTCCCATCCTTGAGCTCTACCACACCAAAGCGTGTGGGATCCTTAACTTCGGTGAGAAGTATCATGGCGTCATAATCGCTTGACTCAAATTCTCTGGCATATCTCTTTATGCCCTCCCTAAATATGTTGTCTCCTAGGTATACGACGAATGGTTCATCTCCGATGTATTCCTGTGATACCATTATTGCGTGGGCTATTCCCATCTGAGGCTCTTGAATAATATATTCAAAATGAGCTCCAAACTGAGAACCGTCACCAAATTTTTCGATAATTTGGCTACGCATATATCCAACAACGATGCCTATATCCCCTACCCCAGCTTCCACTAGATGCTCTATAGCATACTGCATCATTGGTTTCCCAGCTAGCGGAATTAAGTGTTTCGGCCCAGTATGTGTGAGAGGTCTGAGTCTAGTTCCTTTACCTGCAACTAGCACAAGGCCCTTCATGATTTTCACCGATTTTATTATGTGGATACCATAGACTAACAAAAAACTTATGTATAAAATTTATGTTCCTTTGTTTAGATAGTTCGCTGGGGTAGGTTTATAATGAAGAAGATTTTAATAACTGGTGCCAGCTCGCAACCTGGTTTTAAACTTCTCTTAGAAGTTTTAGAAAATGGCTATGAGATCATAGCGACATATCGCACCAACGAGATCCCTATTGAGCACGAAAATCTGAGGAAAGTTAGGATAGATCTG
>CAZVPA010000160.1:0-4923 GCA_964628995.1 uncultured Nitrososphaerota archaeon
CAACAAGCCCCCGTGACCGCATAATACTCCCCCATACCTCAAAATATCCATTATACATAATAGAAAAACTATTTTTGAGCACGGGGGAATTCCCGCTTTGAAGAGGGTGATTGACACTAGATGGATGGGTATATTAGCTATATCCCTGAAAATATTCCGAGGCTTTTATAGCATTCTCATTAGGCTTGTTCTCCCAAGCGTTCTAGATACCTTTTTATTGCCCTACATAGCCTCACAATATCCTCGGCATCAAACCGTATCTCTCTGTTCAGTCTCCTCTTTATGGCGGCATATTGCACATAAACATTGGAGAGTATACTAATAGGGACACCAAATCTAGAGATTTCCCCGAAAAGCTCCCGTCTGGAAACAAGCCTCCTACGCCTCACCGATAGTAGAGACAATAACTCCCTCAAATACGGGTATATCAACAAGCCGACAATATCCACATACTCTTCGGGACTTCTCAACATTTTGTTAATTATTACCTCTAGATCCCTAATCCGGCTAAAAGACACATTATTCTTGATGTTGTGGAGACATCTCTCCCTAAGGCCAATCCTATCAATATATGGTGTACCAAACGCTATGTCCACGCATATGGGATCCCCAGAAAAACTATTGATCTTCTCCTTTGGAACTAGAATGAGCTCCACATCATGGGGTATGCACTCATCAATATTTTCTTCCCTGATTTTATCTACGACCACGACAACATCATAATCGCTCAGCCCCTCGACATAGTCTCCCCTCATCCTACTACCAATATACGCTGCGAACAGGACATTGTAACCATGCTTCTTGAGGCACTCAACAATTCCATGTAAAATATCCATGGAACAATCCCCATACTGTTGGTTGTTGATGGTAAGGAGGATATCTTAGATATTTCTGTTACAAATTATATTGTTTATATTTTATTATCACCATTAGTTCCTCTCAGGCTTCTCCCGAGTGATGGTCGATATGTATGGCTTGGTGCTGACTGTTGGGAGATGTTTACTAGCAATTTGTTCTTTCTTTAATAAAACAGAAAAGTTGTAATTATCTGGGGGTGTGTTTGTCCCTGAAGAAGTTGCGGATGCTTAGGATAAGTAAGGGGGATATTCGGGACCCAAGATACATAGAGATAGGGTATCGTGAGGTGGATGTGCTTTCTCCTAGGGTGAGGAAAAAATTGTTTCGGTTTATTCAAAGGTCACTATCAAGAAGAAGGGAGGAGGGAGAGTAGGGAGGTATATAGCGTTACTGAATACTGGAAGTTCACATAAGATGTCCCTACTAATATCCGTAGGCCCCTACATTATTGTCCCATTTGAGGTAGCAGTGAGGCTTGGTGCTGACCCAAAGAAAATGTATAGGCATGGCAAATATTATGTTGATGTTGCCAATACTTACATAGTATGTCTCCTTGACCTAGAGGACAACCCAGTAGTATGTCTAGAATGTGACCTATATGCCGAGGACGGCCTGAACAGAATAATAATCCCAATGGAGTATCTTGGGGCGGCAGATGTAACAATAAGCGCAGGGAGAAGATGCTGGAAAATAGAGGGCAAAACGGGATGGATAAAGAATATCCTTGAAGTAGAAGAAGCACTAAGTAGGGAGTCAGAAGAGGCCCTAAGATACACACCAATACACGACCTAGAGAAGGAACTCGCTGGAAAAGAAGAATAGGTGTTGGGTAGTGCATGGCTTAGAGGAGCTTAAATACTTCCAACTCAGGGAAGTAGACAGCATCATCATCCCAAGACGATCCATCATTCTAGATGCAAATCCTCATTTCTGTAACATCCTCTGGTGGATCTCCGAGGAGAACAGAGTCATCCTAACCCCCTCCGATCTCATAGTTAAGAGGGAGAACTCAAGGATCTTCGAGATAACAACAAGAAGCAACTGGCATGTATATGTCTTTAGGATGTCCCTAAGGACACTCCCATACGCAATAATAATATCCCATAATGAGAGCCTCATCGAAACATTCCTCGATTACTGTGAGGACAGGAAGGGCCTTGAGGAAAAACTGGGGCATATCTTGGCTATGGAGGCAGAGGGGAAAAGAGAAAGCAAAAGAAAGAAGATAATGGAAGAGGTCGAGTCAATAATATCACGAATCATAGAATCATCCCAAGCATAAATAGACATGGAGCTAGTGCTATAGCTCAATAATCCGCTCCAAACTCGTACTATATCCGAACCTGATAATATTGATAGAATTTCCTGTGTGTTTCTTGGAATTTTTTGATGTTTGATGCCTCCGTATTGATGTTTTTGGTGTTTTTAGTGGTGTTCCATGTTTGTTGCTTTGCATGTGAAGCCATATTTTTTCCATGTGGCTTTTGTGACTTGGAATATCTGCTCAGCAAGAGTCCTGTATTTCTTGATGTTTAGTTTTTCCTCTAGTGCCGCCAGAAATCCTAGGAATTCTTCGGCTATTATTGCTGTCTCATAGTCATATTTTTCCGTATTGATCATCGCTATTTGGTTCAGACCAATAACTGCTTCTATGTATTGTGGATCCCTAGTCCAGTCCACAATGTCTAGGGATCTTGTCATGTTGTATGTCATCGTAATTATGTCATCCCGGCAGATCACCCCCTGGGAGAGGAACCATTTATGGTTCTCTATCAGACGCCTCAAACACTTCTTAAGGATGGATTCCCGGGCCTCCATATTTTCCATCCTAGTTATGATTGACGCAAGCGTATTGGCCATGTTCCCAACGATGACAGCGTACCCGTAGGGTCTAACCTCCCTATGTTGGATTATTCTTTCCCTATTTATGAATTTGAGGAGTGTATATATGATTTTTACCTCTTGGCCACATATTCCTTCCCTCTTTGATAAGATAGGGAAAAGTGCGTTCGTTAGGACGGACAGCAGGGAAAAATCCACAAGTCTCCCCATCCACAGGTTCT
Organism: uncultured Nitrososphaerota archaeon; assembly: GCA_964628995.1. GTDB lineage: Archaea > Asgardarchaeota > Njordarchaeia > Njordarchaeales > Panguiarchaeaceae > Panguiarchaeum. Next base: position 2,922 of record CAZVPA010000160.1, read on the forward strand.
CTATAGCATATTCGACATCCCGTAAAAAGGAGAAGATCTCATCATAGTGCTTCTCTCGTTCCTCTCTACATTTCAGGTAGTATAATTCATTGAGGACAACACTTATGCTCTGGAAGATATTCATTAACGTTGAGTTAAACATGGGGACATTACTCCTCAGGATTTTCCTCACATAGTTCTTATATAGTCCAAATACCTCCTCAAGCCTATCCTTCCTCTCTGTTGGGGACAGAATTGGTGACTCAGCAAGAGCGGTAAGGAGGGCTATGTATGTCTGGAGATTAAGTAGGCGACTAATACTAATCCTATTTAGATACTCTTGTCCCCCATACTTTTTATCATACTCAAGGCTTGGAAACAACACGTTATTTATCTCCTCAAGGACGGAATCGATCTTCGTCCTCCATATCGCGAGGTCCTCCCTAAACTCCTCAAAACTTGTTATCGAGTATATCTTGTCAAATATTTTTCTCCTATCCAGGATGGCCTCTATATATGTATAGATAACATCCGATTTGTCCCTAAAATAATCCATTAGCCTCTTGCCGAAGTCTGGAAAATACCCAATTATCTCATCAACGAACAGGAACCCTAATACTGTGCCCTCCAAGGTATCCTCAAAGTCGAATTCCTTGGTACACTCCCTGAAGATATTAATATACTCCCCTAGTGTGGCCTCTCCAGCTCTATACTCTAGGGCTGTTTTTACAAGTCTATGGAATATGTTGTTGGTATCCAACTGGTCGGCAAGTTCCTTTAGTTGGTGTATAGTGGGGGTAATGGTATTGCTCATGGATAGGGATAGCAGACCCATCTTCACAGCAAATAGTCTGGCTATTGGATGATTACTCTTCATCCCTATAGCACACGCAATACCAAAGTTCCCCTCCAACGCATACTTCACAGAATCAGCAAAATCTCCCTGGACACTCCCCCTGAACTCCTCCCACTCCTCCCTAAGCCCAGTAGCCTTCTTGATTGAGTCCTCGATGCTTCTTACATCAGCCAGATATTGTTTCTCCTTCATGAGCTCGTCCAGGATAAGCTTATAGGAGCTCAGCAACATATCAATGGCATTCTCATTAAGATCACTTGTTACGTATGTATCGATAATATTCTCGATCTTCCTAATGGTGTCTTCATAGACAAGCCCGGTTGCCTCCTCAATATCGGAGGAATCTATTCTACTCGCTATTAACCTCACCAAAGAACCAATATATACTTCCGCTCTATCGACTAGAGCTATGACAGTATACCCCTTCGAAGACTCCGACATAACGAGCTTATCCTCCCCAAAATCCAGCATCCTAGCTTTCTTCCCACCCATAACACTGGATAGAACCCTGATGGCCTCCAACATCCCCCCTATGAGTTCCTCATGCTTGATATCTATTAATGCCTTGATGGTTACTGGCAGCCCTCCCTTCGCTATAACCCCAATGAGCTTTATCATACAGATCACTAAGTAACCAATAACCTACATAGGAAAATAAGACCATACTACCTATAAAATATAATCAAGGATCTAATAAACTGCTTTCTCCAGCCCATAGTATCTCTTTGCGTATTCCATGCTTATTTTTTCATCGAGAATATCTAACATTACAAGCCTTTTATCCCTCCTTGCGGGATCCCCATATCCCCCTCCACCAGGCGTCCTTATTATAAGTATGTCCCCTGGCTGTAACTCCACTGTTGTTTTACTTCTAAGCCTGATTTCTCTGTTCCCCCTCCTAAGTATGTATTCCCCGGTCGCCCCAGGCAGCCCTCCGTTTAGTCCCCATGGTGGGAATTTTTGTCTATCCCCTAGTAGTGAGACCCTCATTGGGGCCAATATCTCATATATCCTCTCTATCCCCAGCCCTCCCCTCCACATTCCCGCTCCACAACTATCCTCCCTCAAACCATACTTCAGTATCCTTATTGGGTAATTCCTCTCTATTTCCTCTATTGGAGTGTTCATCGTGTTTGTCATGTGAGAGTGCACACCATCTACCCCATC
>CAZVPA010000161.1:0-4887 GCA_964628995.1 uncultured Nitrososphaerota archaeon
AAAAGAGAGTAAAGAAATATAAGATATACTCACTAAACAAAGAAAAGATTAGAGAACTCTTCGAGAACATTTGCTCGTTTCTAAATATAGGCAAAGATGAATAAAGAAAAAGTCAATACATAATGCCCAGCATACTCAAATCCCGTGGCGAAATAGAGTGACAACGAAAACTAAGAAAGAAGAGCCACCAACCTAAACCCAAAAACAAAAACAAAGAACAGCTTGAATACCCAGAACGCGGATTGGTACGGAATATACTGGATGTACCCTCGCGAGAAACTGTTCAAAAACTGTTCAGTCATAATTTTTTGCCAGGGTTTTGAGAAATATTGCTTATTTATGTTTAGAAAAATAAACTGATTATCCTTTGAGTTCTGTGAATACTTCTGCGTCTATTTTTCCTGTGGCTTTTTTGGCCATGATTACTAGGCCTGCTCCTACGGCTTCTTCTAGTGCTGCTATTGTCGCTATTATGAATACTATGAATTGGGAGAGTACTGGGGTTGGGGAGAGTAGTGCTATGAATGCTATCATCATCATTGAGCCCATGAACATTATCTCTATGGAGACCAAGATCTTTATTAGGTTCCTACTGATGATTAGTCCGTATAGGCCTATTATTATTACTGTGAATGATACCCCTAGGAGTATCGCCATCATGTTCATGCCCCCTCACCTTCTATGCTTTCTGACACTCTGAAAGCGAATACCGATGCCACCATAACTATGCTTGTTATTACTGAGATAACGACTATCATCAGTCCATACTTTACCCATACCACCTCCCTGAACTCCTCAAATGTATATTCTCCGGCCTCTACCGCTCTTAGTGGGAGCTTATATATTAGGCCTATGGCCACCAGCATGAATAATATGAATACTATTGCCCCTAGGACTAGTCTAGCCCTCATTCCTCCACCACCTCGCCAACTATCATTGATAGGAATACCATAATCGCCACCACTCCCGCATTTGTCAGGAGTATCAATGCTGCGAGTATTGTCATACCAAACATTGCTAGGAGTGCGGAGAGGAACATGTTTGCTATTAGGAAGTATATCAACATCCTATATAGCTTCTTCGTGAATATAGCCATGAAGAGGGATACTATTATTCCGAGCCCAAGGATGGATACAAATATTATGTCTGGCGTCATACCAACCACCACACAGCCAATATTATTAATACCTGGATTATGCTGAGTGGGAGGACTTTCTTCCAGAAGAGCTCTAATACCTGGTCTATCCTAAACCTAGCCACAGAGCTAGCGATCCAAGTTATGAAGAATATTACTATGAATACCTTGAAGAAGAACCAGAACACATACCACCACCAGCCGGGAGCGAAAGGCATAGGTCCGAGGGGGCCACCGAGGAAGAATGTTACTATTACCCCAGAACCAACAAAAAGTTTCAGGTCTGTAAGTAGGTTAAAGAATGCGAGTCTCCTCCCGGATAGTTCTGCCTCCCACCCCGCAGCCAGCTCAGTCTTTGCTTCGGGTATGTCGAAGGGCAGTTTCTTTATTCTGGCCATCACGCCTATTAGGGATACTATTAGGGCTGGCATAAGGAGTATAAATATGGGTATTCCTCCCAGTGTCTTGAGGGGTGTATATATTATGTCCGATATGGTGATGGATCCCGTTACAAGCATTACTGATGCGAGTGCTAGAAACATTGGTACCTCATAGGACAGGTATAGCTCTGCTCTTCTTCCAGCACCAACAGTTGGATATGGGGACTTGAATAGGTAGGGTGTCACTATATATATCAGGCTACCGACAGCGAAGAGTGCTATTAGGAATATTGCGTCGCCAGTAAAGCTTATTAGTCCATGGACAGTATAGATGGGTAGTAGGAATGACATAAATATCACTAGCCACACACCAAATACCGCTAGGAAGTCAACCATAGTATCGTCCGTACCCTCTGGGGATATCTCCTCCTTATTCATCAGTTTTATGAAATCCGCGAATGCCTGTAGTATCCCTATAGGCCCAGCAAGTTTCGGCCCCACTCTATGCTGCATGTGTCCCATGAGCTTTCTATAGAACCACTCCACTATGAATGCTATGAATATTAGCCCGAACGTCCAGCATATTATTCCTACTCCAAATATTACATACTCCATCATTTCTTTACCACCCTCCTAAGCCTTACCGGGTAGGCCGCCATAGTCACTATGAGTATAGCCAATGACGCTATTACCTCCAATGATGCCCCCGACGCTGTGAAGAGTACAAATATGAGTATTATGTCCCACAGGATAAAGTATGATATAAAGAATAACCACATGGGACTGTAGGGTATTCTTATACTCGGGAACTTGTGGCCACTAACGTAGGGCTCCCTCCCAGTCTCCCTCTTCGATTTTTTCCCGAGACTATAGATAATCCATAGGACTATTAATGGTAGTAACACCGCTAACGTTATGGATACCACATCCAATAATATCACCCGAGAAAAACCTAAAAACCTATTTATAGGTAGCAAATATTTATCCACCACAACAATGGAAAAATAGGATACATATCACAAGGACCCAAAACAGGATGACCCTCTCTATGATCCATCCAATATTATGGAGATAAAAATGACATACCTTATTAACCTGTAGTATTATGTTATATTTATTGGGATTGGAGATGGATGAACAGAAGAGCTTCAAGATTCTTCTCCCCCTTGTCGTGGAGATAGGATATAGAGAAGAAATAGCACTCCCCGAGAAGGTGATTAAGAAGTGGCTATCTACGCAAAAATCACAATCAGAGAAAGAGGAAAAGAAGAATGTAGGGAATACATAGCACTACTCAATACTGGTGCTAGTCTAAAGCCGCTACCAACTGGGGACACAATAGTCATACCATTCATAATAGTGCCACCAGAAGTAGCACGGGAACTACGAATCCCCAGACTCGAGGAACTCCCGAGGGTCGGGGCATACTATATGAGTGAGAAGACATATATTGTCTGTCTACACGACACCGATGATAATGTTGTTGTGTGTAGGGAGTGCTACATCTTCGTCAGACAAGCAGAAAACCGCATACTCATATCCTTCGAATTCCTAGCATCAGCAGACATAATAATCGATCCAAAGCGAAGATGCTGGATATACCGCCCAGAGGGGAAAGAAGTCGACGACTTCTTCAAGAAAAAGGACTTCCGAAAACTACCGAAAAAACTACTCAAATATACCCCATACTACGACTATGTTTAGGGGGCTCAAATCTCCTTTATCTCTATGTGGTACCCTGCTTCCTGTGCCTCGGAGATAAGCTTCTTGAGTGTTTCCTCTATCGGCACCTCAACAATTATCTCGGCGAGTGCTTCCGATGGCTCCATGTGGGGGGAGTACTTCTCTATCCCTATATCCACCACATTGATCCTCGTCCTCGCGATTATTGACAATAACCTTGATAGTGCCCCTGGGACATCTGGCATACTGACATAGAGCTTTACGAGACGCTTCCTAATTATGAGCTCCCTATTCATTATCTTTATTAGTCTCGTCATATCCATATTCCCCCCACTTATTACTACAACAACATTCTTTCCTTCCACATTTATTTTTCCCGACAGTACTGCCGCTAGACCTACAGCTCCAGCTCCCTCCACAAGTGTTTTTGCTCTCTCTAGGAGTAAGAATATTGCGTGTGCTATTTCATCATCCGACACCGTTACGAGATCATCCACAAGTTCGCCTATTATTTTTGTTGTTAGTTCTCCTGGTTTCTTTATTGCGATACCATCAGCAATCGTATATCTTGGTTTCTCGGGCAGTTTTATCTTTCTAAGTTTTGCTAGAACTCCTGGATATGCATCTGATTGTACCCCAACTATTTTTACCCTATCCCCAAGCTTTTTCTTTATTGCTATTGAGATTCCAGATATTAGACCCCCACCTCCCACTGGAACCACGACGACATCTGGATTTTTGAGATCCTCGATTATTTCCATACCTATCGTTCCCTGACCCGCAATGACATACTTGTCATCGTATGGATGTATGAGTATCCTTCCCTCCTTCCCGATTATCTCATCTACCTTTTTGACCGCTTCGTCGAAGGTCTCTCCATATAGTATTACCTCGGCACCGTAACTTTTGGTCGCAAGTATTTTTGATATAGGTGCGAATATTGGCATGACGATCTTTGCGGAAACTCCCTGCATTGATGATGCGTATGCTACTCCCTGTGCATGATTACCAGAGCTTACTGCTACAACCCCTCTCTTCTTTTCCGCATCCGACAGCATATATATCTTATAGTATGCCCCTCGCGGCTTGAATGATCCTGTCTTCTGTAGATTCTCCAGTTTTAGATATATGCATTTAGCTTTCGCCATTTCTGAGAATGTCCTAGACTTATCGAGGGGGGTCTTATGTATCACTCCCTTGAGCACATTCCGTGCTTTCTTTATGTGTCCAAATATCTCGTCTATTAGTCCATCCATATCTGACACCAAAATTCATACTCCAAAAAAGTGTTTATAGGCCATCTTTAATGTAATAACCCGTGTTTTTATTTTGTCATTTTGTCTTCTCTTTGGAGTGGTTGAGATGATTGACAAGACGAAGATAGAGACTGCCGTTAGGATGATTATTGAGGCTCTTGGGGAGGATCCGGATAGGCCTGGACTTAGGGATACCCCTAGGAGAATTGCGGATATGTATGAGGAGATATTCTCTGGATATGACGATAATGAAGATATGGTCTATTTTGAGGGATCCTCAGACATGGTTATTGTGCAGAATATAAGGTTTTTCTCTATGTGTGAGCACCATATACTTCCTTTCTATGGGACAGTCGACATAGTATATATTCCAAATAACAACAAAGTCATAGGAATTTCAAAAATAGTGCGGATTGTCCAAAAGTATGCTAGA
>CAZVPA010000162.1:0-4759 GCA_964628995.1 uncultured Nitrososphaerota archaeon
TTGGCATTAAGGCTGGTAGTGAATTGATCATAGAATTGAGGGGCTCTGCGATAGTGATTAGGCCCGTGCGTGATATTGATGAGGTTGTTGACGAATGGTTTGAGAAAATGGTTAATATGAATGTGGAGGCTAAGTACTTTAGGGTTAGTGGTGGCAGATGGCTGAGTGATGAGTATGTCAGAAGAAAACTTGGTCTCGATTAGTGGAGTTGTTGATGTCGGAATAATAGTCATGGGTCACTTCAATAACCCTGCTAGAGTGGACGCATTAAAGTTTCTGAAGAAAGTCCTCAAGCAGGAGATAAGAGCAATAATCCCAGTAACAGCATTCATTGGTGCATACCACATAATGGTTAACTATCTGGGAGTTCCTAGAAAATCTGCGAAGGATGCATTGACGGAAACCCTAAATACGAGATCGCCAGCGTTCTACCAGGATGTGAGTATTGATGACGCCATAGAGTCCCTAGACGTTGCATCTATCTATAATGTGGAGTCATGGGATGGCTATCTTGTAGCGCTAGCACACAAGTTTAACTGCAACATTATATACTCGATAGACCAGAAACTGTCGCGTGTTGAGGGAATAACAATAATCAATCCGATACCAGAGGACAAAATGAAGGAATATCACGAATTCATCAAAAAATTGACGGAATAACCGAGGTATTGCTATTATTCGTTCCAAACAACAGTGATATAGTTAAGTTAAGTGGTCTGCCTGTTCTCTTGCGATTTATCTATATGGGGATTCTATAGTCTGGTGGGAAGAGTATTGTGTATCCTATTCTTAGGGTTCTTTCTTCTCTTGGTTCTAGTTCTAGTCCCCATTTTGTTATTCCCATTTTGTCGATTTCTGCTCTTGGCTCTGTGAAGATGTCCTTTACTTCGATCTTTGGGTCTTTCGGTATCGGGATTCTGTCATATATTTCAATGTCTGCTCGGATCTCCATCGTGTTCTTGGCTCTCAGCTCATAGACTAGCTTAATATATGCTTTTTCACCAATTATTCCCTTTGTTCTTTCTTCTCTGCTTACTAGTTTTCTTCTCGTCTTGATTTTTTCTTCCTTAGCAACAATCCACCTTGCCTTTGTGCCGATAGGTATTGTTTTTGTGTGGAAGCGGTTCACTAGGTTTCCATCACGAATAACCATACATTCTCCATTCAGAATGTCCAGCCCCCTGTTCTCGAACTCTATTACCTCGAACACATTCCTCCCCCTGAAGGCATCCCATAGGTAATATGCCCTACACGCCAATCTCACTGATGCTAGATCTATACTTATTGGTGCTTCTGGGGGGATCGTTATTTTTCTTTCTAGTCTGAACGTAGCATGCCCCTCGGGAGACCATGTCATCTCTATAGAGGGGCCAACCTCAACTTTTCTCTTGGCAGGGGGGCTCAGTGCCATCAAAATTGTTCGTTTTTCTGGGGCCAATACCCTGTGCTCTTTTCTTCTCTCAACTATTGACCGTATGAACCATGGTTCTGGCTCACGAAACTCTATCATTTGGGGCGTCCTTGTCGTGAATTCAACATTTATGTTCTCCCAAGTAATGGGCGATTTCTGGTATGCATGTATTCTGTGTCTTAGTAAGTATTCTCTCCTGTCCTCTTTACGTGTTATCTCAAGTACATAATATGGCTTCCATGATGCGACATCGCTAAGAAACTGTATCCTTAGCTCGGCATTGGTTTTCTGCTCGGAAACGACAAGAACCTTTATCTGTCCGGCATCTACGGTTTTTCCCCTCAACTGTGAGTACTCTTTCTCAAGAGCCTCAAGCTCTGCCCTGAGATTCTCAAGTGTATTCTCAATCTCGGTCAACTCTTCTCTTTTAGTCATCGCATGTTTAGACAGTCTCGATATGAGCGATGAGATCTTCTCATCGTCGCCACCAATCTTGTAGTATTCGCGAGCATGGAGGGAGTATATTCTCCTTATCGCTGTTGATATTCCATCAAGCTCGCTCCTTATGAGTTCCTTCTTTTGGAGTAATTCATTTACCTTGCCCCTAATCTTCCTGACGCGGTCTGTTAGTTCTGCTATTAGACCAGAAACCACAGTTATGGGCTTCTTTACATTCTTGAAGCTGACCCCTACGATCCTCCCATTATCGATGCTTATCGATAGAACATCTATTATCCGCTCTGTGGGCTCTATAACTATCTCGTTTAGTCCTTGGTTAAGCTGGACGACAGCTGACCTCTCAATAATACATGATCCTATCCCAAGAATAACCCTCAAGACCCGTGATTCCATCTTTCACACCCATAAAGATCAATAGAAAAAATGAAGAGACACCTTTATAAAGCTTGGTGCTCATTAGTTATGGAGGGGGCTATACTTCATTAATGATGAGAGCGGAGTGGACTGAATTGTGATGAGCCCAGCCCTTGGCTGATTAGTCATATTGCTTTTACCTATGTCTCGATTCTGCTCGGAGAATCAGCACGAATATCTCAGATAGGGAATGTGGGTTTGTTTTCCTTTGGGGGTATCCCGTATACCAGGTAAAGCTCCCCTAGTTAAAGTTGTCTTGTTCGTAATGTCTTCGATGACACTAAAAAAGGTATTATTGCCATCTACAGGGTGTTCGGGAAAAAGATTTGTCGATGCGATATAAAGGATATATATGTCTCTATTTATGGGGTTTTGACATGTCGAGGGTTTTTCTCGTGATACTATTATTCCTAGTTCTAGTGGTTCCGATCCATGTAGGGTTGCCTGCCAAGAATTTTACGGGTTATCATTCCTCTCCAGAATATGTGTCCTCTAAAGACTCGGAGGCAATAGAGCTAAGGGGTATTTCCTCCCTTGGGAATCATCTTGGTAGAATAATCAGTATTGTGTCCTTAGACAGTAGGTATATCATTGTTGGGGAGGATTATGTCGCTTTAAATGGTTCCAATAATGTTTTCTGGCTGGACGGCGAGGCCTTGGATATAACCACTGGAGACATAGATATGGACGGTACGGAGGAGATATTCATCATCACATCCCAGAAGATATATGGGTTCACTGCGGATCTAGAGACAATATTTGAGACAAACAACACTAGGGGCGACGATAGGATCTACGTTGGGAACATAACATCGACAAAATACTCAATGATAATAACATGGAAACACGGTACGGCAAACATAACATACTACAACCATACCGGAGAGTGTGTGGGAAACGCAACACTAGGAACAGATCTCAGGATAATACAGATTGCGCACGAGAGCGAATGGATATGGGGCCTAGATAATGATACGAGAGCACTATATGTATGGAAGTATGGCTATAGCTCCGCAGTCGACAGGGGGCTCGGCGTCTGCTCCCACATGGTCGCGGTAGATAATAGGGTCTACACCATAGCGTCCGATGCTCTGGATACATACCTATATGAGCTCCATGGGGGCGGGATATATGGGGAGTGGGACGTCTCGGATTCTAGCTGGGCTCGGTACATAATGACGAGTAGGGAGTTGCTTGTGTTTGATGTTGATTCTGATGGCTATTGGGAGTTCCTAATGCATAATGGCTCCCTATTATGTCTCCTTGACCCAGACTGGGATGGTAGTACTGTGGTGTATAGGAATGTGTCCCAGGTGGTGGATTATGTGTCCATGATCCCCAACTATGCTGTTGTCGTTAATTCCCACAATCTTAGGTTTTATAGTGTTGGCCTCGACTATACATATGAGTGTTCTCTCCCAATAGTCCCGAGGCTCTATGGTGTTGGTGTGGTGTATGCCTATGATCCTTGGGGTGGTTGCTATAGGATAATGTCCCCATCGAGCATAGAGCCATCATTCCTCGATGCTGGATATAGGATCGTTGTTGAGGATGGACACATAACAATACATAATAGGTACAGAATAATCGACATGTACCCCAGAAACAACACAGTACTCACGTTTGGGGGGCCAGAGATAGATACCATATACCCATTCCACAGCAGGGGTTTCCTCGCATACTTCACAAATGGTACATCAAGAATATATAGGGATGGGTGGGGCTGGAAAACAGAAATAAACCTCAGCGAATGTATCGCGGTGGACTACGATGACAACTATGATTATCTATGGGTACTAATGGAGAATGGAACAATATACAGGATAACCCAAGCAGTATTGACGAGGGAATTTGATGCTGAGGGCATATTCAGGATCTATGCTATGAATGGAGAAATATACTATGGGGCCACCACAAACACAACGAAGAACGCAACACTGGAGATATATAGGGGGTCGGAGAGGATATGTGTGGAGAGCATAGGTATTGTGGGTCTTAGCAACAGACTTATCGGGGTAAGACCATACATGGCCGCCAACGACATAGATGGGGATGGGGAGCTCGAGGTGGGATACATGCTATATATTGCTGATGAGGAGGGGAACAATACATATGGGGCGGGCCTAATGGATAACGACACTGTAGTATGGAACGATAGGGGATCAAGAATAAACACAACACTATGGGGCCTCGGATATGGCTATGGAGTATTCCCATCCCCACAAGGATTCACATACCTCACACACGCAGAAAAATTCATACAAGTACTATACGACGGAACAAAAACAGAGGTAAGCCTGAGGGAGGGGGTGTGGGGAGGGATGGGGATAATGGCGTCCAGAAACAGAATAATACTGGAGACGGAGAGGGGAGACATAGCAATAAACATCACAGAGACAACGAGATGTGTAGGGGAATATGGCGTATGGACACACGCACTATGCCTACTCCAAAACAGAACAATAATACGGGTAT
>CAZVPA010000163.1:0-4693 GCA_964628995.1 uncultured Nitrososphaerota archaeon
TTTGCATAGTAGTGGTATAGAGTTACTCTTTGTATTGCTACTAAACGAAGGAACATCTCGCTTGCCGTCAAATTTAGTCTCTGGTTATCGGGATATAGTAATTCAATACCATTCGCATATAGACCCCAATAGATCTGGCTTAACAGGTACTGATCTCGCCAACACAAATACTCATATGTAGTCATGGATAATACTTGTGTCGCAATCACAGATGCGACCGCAGCGAGGGCTACTGGAACCGCCACCACACTAAATGCCTCTATGGAAACTAGCGCACCATATATTGCTGCTACCGAGATAGGAAGATCGAAGTAGAAATATGCTAAGGCCCCCATCGCTACCCCAAGTAGGAATGAAAATGTTGCTTCCTGTGTTATTTTCTCCATATACGCAGTGCTGAGTTTCTCCAAGAATGATTTAGTGACTTCTCTTGCATCGGTGATATCGAGATCTAGGACCTGACTACATATATCCTTCATCGCTTCAACAGTCATATCTGGATATGTTACCATATTATTATATAGTTCAAATGGGTTATAATCATCGGAGCTAATTAGGCCATATGCCTGTAGTATCTGTATTATTGTCATTGTTGCCTCATGAGGATCCGAAATCGCTCCGCCTCCTCCACTACCAGTTAGTTCTTGGATATGTGATTCTAGGTACTTTCTGCCAAACAGAAGCATTGTGAATAATCTGACTATTTTCTTTACCAATTCTTGAACACGATCACCAAAAGTATATTTTAAGGAGTCATAGATTGGTGCAAGGATCGATAAAATATAGGAGCATAAGGCCGCGGCTATGGATAGATATACTGTCTGCTCGTTTTGCTTGTAGAGGCTATAGTACTCATAACTTGCCGAGAGATAGATATCCATAACCTCTTGACTTATATACAGCCACAAAACATGCGAGCATATCAAAATTTCTTGGTAAAGGCGTTCTCTCACATCGAAATCCTCAATCACATCACCATACTGATCATATACAGTGAAGTTCTCCACTGGAAAATCGTCGGGGTTAAATAGATGCATATGGAGATAGACAAGTGCCTCTACAACAGACCTATCCAAATCGGGTACATTGGATAGTATTCTATTCACCGTGTACTGATGAGAATAGACAGTATTCTCATATTTTTCCTTATCGACCCATATAGATAAAGTATAGCTCCTACCAAAATATGTAACATTAATCCTCAAATCCACAAATACACTCACTGTATAGCTCGCAGAAATACTATCTCCCCTAGCATCAGTCATCGTACATGTTATAGTATAGTAGCCAGGCTCAGTATATGTGTGCTCCACCGTGGAGCCAGATCCATGATGTCCATCACCAAAGTCCCATTCGAATGTGTATGGTTGTTTCCCTCCAGACCCATACGCAGTACACCTAACAGTCAATGGGGCTCCGCCAGCCTCTGGCTCTATATCGATTTCGAGAGATAATGTATCATAAACCTCAATCGTAATCGATTCATGGTCACTATTGCCGATAGAATCCTCCACGTAGCACTCAACAATATGGGTACCAGGGGTATAGAATGTGTATTCTACGCTTTCCCCATGCAGTGTTTCGTCATTAATATACCAAGTGTAGTAGTATGGGGGTGCTCCTCCTGAAGCTGTAGCAGTAAAGCTTACCGTTAAAGGGACAACACCTTCCCTTGGATCAGCACTAATGCTTAGGATCACGTTTCCATAAAGATCTACACCATGCTCGTAGTAGATCTCCTTGACACAATCACTGTCTACTGGATATCTATTGATTAGATAATTATAGAAATCAACTATTGTACATGGGTTATCATAATCAACAACGCCCCATATATACGAGAATGGAATCGCATAGAAATCCCCCTTTCCATCACTGTTCTGATCGTCACTATCCGAGTCTAGAAGATCCCACAGTATCCCCGCTACAGCACCACAAACATCCTCATCGTTTATGGACCCATCGGAATCATACTGGGCCTCCAAGTCATAAGTATCTGGATAATCATCATAAATATATGGGTATGGGAGACCAGCATATTGCTTAACTGCGGAACCAAAGAACGCACCAAACCCCTCAACCCAAGCTGTCTCTTGGTCGGTATGTGCATCCCAATAAAAACCAGAAGACTGGGGCAAGTATGAATATTGCTTTAAGAGAAACTTAGCATATTCCTTAAGAACCAAAGACATATCCTCCCAATCCCTCCTTTGGTCGTCTCCAGATACATATATTTTCCCAGCGGAAGCATCATAGTATGTATTTGTATAATTATTACTTAGTTCTACGCATACTTTCGGAGGAGATATACCAACTTTGTTCATCATAAATACAGTCGCTCTATTGATGTACCATAAGATCATCGCAGCCCCAGCCGGATCAGGATTATTAATATAATAATCTCCATTGGCATCAGTATCTATGTCCCTCACGACTAGACTATTTTCAAGAATATATCTCACCACTTTGCCGTCCGCAACCGTAACATTATAATATTCTTCTGTACCGTAGACCCCATCTTGATTTTCATCTGAGAGATAAATGCTTACTGCCTCACCATCACCAACATTAATATGTGGCTCTTCGGTAGACGCAAAAAATGTTGTTCCAACTCTCTGGATCACACAGTACTCAGTATCCAAATACATCTTTAGTATTACATCCTGAGTTCCATACATCCCCGCCCATCCATCCGTACTGGAAAATTCTATCTCAAAGAACCCCTCATCATCCGTGGTATTAGAAGCCAGAAAGTCATAGGACTCGTCTGGATCCACATCCCAAGCCTCAACCATTATACCAGGTAATGGACGGAATTCACCATCTACATATGTTCCAACATATCCATATACTTTTGAGTACCCTGGTTCTGGAATCGATACACTCCTTGTTAACGGTACTATTTCATACCCTATATATATTCTAGCCGTATCCGCAATCCTACTCTGTTTCGATTTAGTCAATCCTTCATTATACTCGGGCTTTGTTGGCTTATCTATATACTTAAACCAGTTCAGAACTGGAGGCTTATTGTTAATTATTGTCTGTCTACTTTTCTTCTGCCTATCTTCTAGAGGCCGAACATCCTGATTCAAATACAAATTTGAGATACTCGCGACTATTAAAATTAGGATCATGGCAGGTGGCCAATATCTCAATTGATTCACCCGCCATGCATAAAAATAAGAGATAAAAATTTTATTTTTTCTATAGATAGGTATAGAAGTCCCTAGGAGAAGGAGATGATCCTTCTCCTAGGAGGTATCCTTAGGGGATAGCTATGAGAAACTTAATAGCATGTACATTTATTTATTTAGGCATCTGCATTAGTTTTCTAGGTATATTGGATCCTAACTTGGTTAGGGGAAAATTACCTGATAGCCAAGATAAGGAGGCTTATGTGTCAGCACGATTCCTACCTATAGAGACAAATGAGGATGATAAGGCGAGACAATACACTATGTCATCATGGATTAATAATTCGAAATATGTATGTATGATAAAGGATAGTTTGGGGATAGGTTCGTTTAATAAAAGTGAATTTTTTATACCAAGTGTCGTCAAAGGAGCGGGTGTGCGAACACGGATGTTTAAATCATATTACATGCTCATAGATGAGCCAGGATACTATGAATTGACTGAGGATATAATAAACTGTACATATGAGGCCGCTATATTCATAAGTGCAAAAAATGTGGTTTTGGACGGGAAGGGACACATAGTAGATGGGGTAAATAACTTGAGTAGCAAGTATGGAATATGGGTGTATTGGGAGGCAGATAATGTAACAATAAAAAACATAATAATACAAGAATGGTGTTGGTCAGGGGTATTTCTAGACTATGGAACCGAGAATGATATTATATATAACTGTACAATACAGAACAATAATGGATCAGGAATAGCGCTTGGCCAATCGCTTTACAATATTATATATAACTGTACAATAAAAGGCAACTATAGGGGGATAAGTCTTTGTGGATCATGTAGCAAAATATGTAGTAACACAATACAAGATAACTACTATGGAATATATATCGAAGACTCAAATGGTAGTGAGATATTCTTTAACAACTTCATAAACAATACACAACACGCAAACAACTTTACTGACAATACATGGACAACAACGAATAACATAACATACACATACAATGGAAGCACGTACACTAACCAACTAGGAAACTACTGGGACACATACACAGGAACAGACACGAATGGGGACGGGATAGGAGAAACACCGCATGAAGGCGACACAAAACCACTAATGCAACCAATATGGAACTACAAAATAAATGACACCGACGGAGACGGACTAAACGACATACAGGAAGAAACATACGGCACAGACCTAACAAATAATGATACAGATAATGATGGACTCAACGACGGCGAGGAGATATACACATGTGGTACTGATCCAATGGATAATGATACTGATGGGGATGGTATGCCTGATGGTTGGGAGGTAGCATACGGTTTTGATCCTAATAACAATTCTGATGCTAACTTAGATGTTGATGATGATGGTCTCAGTAACCTTCAGGAATTCCAGTTAGGGACTAATCCAAGGAATAAGGATTCAGATAGTGATGGCTGGGGTGATGGAGAAGAAGTTCAAGCTGGAACCAATCCTAATGATCCAAATAGTTACCCGACCACGAAAACAACATCTCCCAGTTTAACTAGCGCA
>CAZVPA010000164.1:0-4673 GCA_964628995.1 uncultured Nitrososphaerota archaeon
TAGTGAGATATGAATATGTATCACTCCATACAACTAGTCGTAAGCCTATAGTATCGAGAAATATTCCACGTGGTCTTAGTGAAGACTTGCTGGGCTTAATAGTAGATAGTGGTTGATGGGACAGGGAGCTAGCCATGTTCTTGGACACAATTGCCTGTTATTCTCATTATTTTTCTTCTGGCTCAATGTTGAACGGTATGTTCAGCGTTCTGCATATCTTGTTCGCAAGTTTTCTCGCACCCATAAGAGTCTCTCTATCACTAAGTTATATTCCTATCTCCATACCGAACCTCGCAGGTCTAGAGAGGATATATATGCATTGGGTAGGTACTTCCTAAGTCTACCAAGGACACTGACTAACACAGTATTATTGTGAACCCGCACCCCGATGTATTTGGAAGCAGAATTCCCGAAAACCTGAGCTCCTCATAGAAGCTCTCAAAACCATCCAGCGGAAATCTGAATACGGAGTCAGGAGAGGAAATCCCTACACGGGAATCCCGTAGCATGTTGTCGTAGAATGTTGGAGAGAAAATACGGATAAACATAACGTTCCTGTGGATCCAAAGCTTGTCCTGGTTCATTTCTAGACACTCATAGGAATGTTGAAAAGGGATTTTTTATGTGGATATACTAGGAGACACTAACCATTCTTCCAGTATTTCTCGCTAATTATAATCCATGGATATATGGATTGACCCCGTGGCAACTATAGAGTTCCATAGCATGGTATTTCGATGCTAAGTACCATACATAGTTATCTGGCCTTCACGAAAGCTAACAAAGATGCTTCCTCGTGATTAGTCTTCCTGTCTTCCTCGCATAGTTCACTATTGCGTCGGCTATTCGGACTTCATCTCTCTTATCGTCAAGATATACATCAATGTGGAATCTTCTTAGTCTGGAGGCGAGATTCCTATAGAAACTATATTCTCCGCACTCCAGATCACTCCCAACAAATATTTGGTGTGGATAGTTTCGGTATCGCTTTATTATAGAAATTATGTTGGTTATATTTTCCTCGATCCAGGAATATTTCCTCATAAGGCTGGATCCGACAGGCCTAACTACCTCCAGCACATATACATCCTTCCTAGAGAAACCAGGGAACGCCCCAGTGGATAATAGATGATTGATAGCATTCAGGAGGATCCTCTTCTTGCGTCTGGTCAGCCTTCTAAAATGAAGATGTCTATCCATAATCTTCCCCAACAAAAACTTACTTATCCTCGGGACAACCCTAGAATCCCTAAACAGTACCAGACATACATACAGTCTCTGCCACTCCCTTTCCCAAGAAAAATCTATTCCAGCACTCACATTCCCTCACAATACCAAACCTTAAAAAATGTTGTTTTATATCCATAATATATTGGTGGATGCCCCGTGGTTATGCACCGTATGGAGCAAGGCCACGGGGAGATGAAGCCTCCCTTCTACCAGATTATGGGAATTCGAGTACATATACTTGCTCCTCCCGTGCATTCATAGAATACTAGAACACTAAGAGCAGGAAAAACACCTTGGATCAATAGTTAAGATACTGGAGAATTATGGGGGCAGAAAACTATTCATGTCAATCAATAAACAGTGTTTTTCACTTGGGGGTCAGGAGCATCCCTAATATATGACAGAAACATAGCTTCAAAAAATGGGATAAATCGGTATGTTCTGGGGCTCATCGGCTATCGTCTTTCGAATAGCTTACGCCGGAACCTTGCTATAAGTTTTATGGCTTCTTTTTTGTCTTCTTCACTCATTTGGCTGTTCCTTATCGCGTCCATAAGTATTCTACTTCTCCTTTTAGCATACTCTTTCCCTGGCCCTCCAGCCCAAAGATCCTCATCAAGTTCGTTCAACAAGGCATGAACATCATCTATACTGGAGAGCATACTGGATTTGATCTCTATTATTTTTCTTCCTAGGAATATTTTTCCGTTCCTGACTGTGAGGAATTTTCCCGCTTCATAAGTTATCCTCCCCTTCACCACCCTATCAAAGTAGAGGAACACATCGACCACATCCGTTCTCCCCTCTTTTTCTAGTTCGATTATTACTAGCCTTCTTATCTGCATAGTTGTAGCCTCCTTATAATCCTTAAGTTTCTCTTCAACGACACGTGCGATCTTTTCACCAAGCTGCCTAGATCCACCAGCCCTCATGATACTCCTAATAATTTTTTCTCTACTGAATTTCTCGGATTTACCATCCAGCTTGACTACCTTATCGACCATCCTCTTCACCTAATGACAAAAAGCATCCAACACTATATAAGAGGCCACATTAAAGGTAAAATAGTGGACAGGCTTAGAAACAAATTAGTGTTTTAGTCCAACAGTTCGCTTGCTGCGATCATTTTTTGTTTTTTCACTTTTCGTATAGTCCAAGTGTATGTGTCTCCCATCCATCTGCCAACCCGACCCCTGCTCTCCGTATCCCCACATATTATAAATGTATAACCTGCATTCTTCCGCTAGATAATTGCTTATAGGCTTATATATTTTCTCGTACTCCTCCGTATACGTGACCTCTAAGCATTTTCGTAGGATTATCCGTATTCCGGCCAAGATAACCTTCTTTGGGAGCTTTTCCTCATCTGTATAAGGTTTTTTCCTGTTAAGGCAAACAATCTCTATCCGCTCTGCATCTAAGAGCTTTCTAATAAACTTCACAGCCCTAACTAGGGCCTCTCTCTTAGTCCATCTATGGAATGTTCTCTTCGTCCTAAATGAGATGTAATACGTGTAAAAGGTCAGCCATATCCTACATAATTTGTGGCGCCCCACGACTAGCACCCATAATTTATAGGACTAATCAGAAAAATATAAAAAGCACAAACCCATATCTATGCTATAATGCTATCTGAAAGCACTCACACTAGATCCTCAAAAACACACAGCACACCATATGAATAATATCTTTATGATACTAAAGCAAGACAACATATCTGCTTCTCCTCTCCCTGAGTCGCAACACAAGATCTATAAGGCCGGTTTGTGGCTCCAGAAATCTATATAACACACATCTCGGCCAATATGTCTTGGATAGCCTCATAAATCCTTAAATAAGGTTTTGAGAAAATATGTAGTTCGCGGTTTTTGACTCTGTGGTAGTGGCTATTGGTTTTGATATTATTAGCTCAAAGGGAGCGGACATGGCACTTTTCTTGGTTTCCCGATTTTCAGAAATTTTATCGCTTCATCTCGTGTGTACCCTAGCTTTTCTAGAAAAAATAGAATGGTCACTACAACACCCTTGCTGAGTTCCTCATAGAGAGGAACTACAATCGTTAGTCCATTTCTTCGCAGAACCGCATGCGATCCTTTAGTTCTTTTATGCTTAAAACATATCTTCACTAAGTTAATTATTACTTGTTTGCCTGAGACGACAGGTAATTTCATCAAGCTTCCTCCATGTAAGCCTCTATAGCCTCACTAATATTGGTGATGACCTCATTCTTGTCTTCCCCCTGACTAACGCATCCTAGAAGTGATGGGGCTACTGCAGACCAGTACTTATCATCCCTATACCGCAACAGCAATACACGATAATTTCTAACATAAGTTTCCTCTATATATATGACATCTGGATCCATCCAGAAACTCAACTCCCATAGCTCATTGTCTCTTATATCGAAATCAATATAATCTCTACCTTTTGGCCCAGCCAAGATTACTGTCTTTATAGGTAGAAGACCGATGCGTCGCCTATCCCCTCTAATGCCCCTAGGTAGGTCATATACATACGCTAATAATCGATCTAGCGAAACTGCTGTAAATCTCTCAACAACATCATCGATTATTTCTATAAACCGTCTGTTTCTTTCGAGAACACTACCAAAAATACTAAGGATCTTAGCCCCTTTTTCTGAAACATAATATCCTCTATCAGAGGAATAATCTATAAGCTGAGCACCCCCTAATGCAGCCTTATCCTTGTCCAATTCTCGTGAAAAAGGACCATATAAAAGCCTGATGAAAACATAGGTAAACCCACGAAGCCTCCTGCCAAGCATATTTCTCTCGGAAAGAAACACCAGCTTCTGGAGCCTAGTATCCTCAAAAATCCCCCCATAATTCTGCGCATGCTCGATAAGATATAGCAATAATAACTTATTAATCACACCAAAACGGAACAAACCCTCCACCAGCACCGTAGCCCCATATCTCCTAATAAACACATAAACTATATATAAAACGACAGAAAATCGGATAATGTCCGGACCGAAGAGATAGTGTTCAGCTCGACAGCCCCTGTTGCTTTGTTGATGCCACATATGGGAGCGCCGTCTTTCCGACCCCCTACAAATTCTGGATACAGCCCCTCACTCAATCACCAAAAAATACCGAGGATCTCATAACCATATGTACGATCACACATACTAAAGTATCTCTGGAGAGAGACCCTCAGTAAGACCCTCAGGCTATACCAAGTCTAGGATTTTTCTCGAGTCTATTCCGCTGGTCAACATATCCTCCAGCTCATCAGACCCATACGTTCGGAAGGCTACAATATCATGCGGGCTCTTGTTTAATGCAATAAACTGAAAACCCTCAACATCCAGCTCAACGAGGGCTAGAAGAACATCAATAGAGTGTGTGGTCAGCACCACCTGCCAATTCTTCTCCGCGAGCCACCCGATAAAAGCCTTAAGGAGCCCTAAATGCGCGGAC
>CAZVPA010000165.1:0-4670 GCA_964628995.1 uncultured Nitrososphaerota archaeon
GATATCCTCCCTGTATGTTCTGGATCGTCCTGACAGCAGATAGCCATGCGAACTAAAGGCCTCAACGAGATTTCTCGATATACCCCCTTCACGGAGATATGCTCCTAGCTCTGATGGTAGACCAAATAGATATTTTCCCCGCCTAATAAAGTATACGCAAAAGAACATCGTGGGGGGAGGAGTTGATGTTCCTAGCGCCTGTATTACGAGATCTCCAATCTCACTAGGAATATAGCCAGGAATTTTCAGGATTTCCTCCTTTATTTCTGACCAGAATATCGCGATTTTTCTATTCTCACTCAAGTAGACACCACACGCGATACTTTTTTCGCCAAGTATTAGTACTAATCCCATTTAAAAATGGGAGGATTTTTTCTAGTCCTTTGTCGGATCACTAGGAAGAATTTCATGGGACCATGACACCACCAAGAAGACGCTATGGGGTGACAGTTCATGGCGGCTTACTTATTTCTCATTTTTCGTCTTCTCTTGGCTATAAGATATTTGAGCATAGGATCACTTGATATCGCTATCATGCTCTTTAATTGATCAACAACGAGGTCTGCCTGTGCTGGAATTGTTTCTCTCGTGACCTGCATTGGTCCTGTAGGTAATGTATCCACTTGGATTATGCCCAGTGGTATCATGAGGCTTGATTTCTTATGTTCATCATGTAGTGCGGTGATGACTTGAGGCCTCAATGTTATTATGGTGTCCCTCCTAAATACTAATGTATGTGGCATTATTATGTTAATGGGGCGATTCATATTCCAGTCGAGCCATCTTATATCCGTTACACCAATAATCATTACTGTGTGGTTTCCAAGTGTATATCTGAGTCTCCTCTCGTATAGAGGGATTTTCTGCGCTATGATTCTTGCTAGACCAAGGAGGAAATTTGATAGTAGGTCTAGTACTTCATTATACTTCAGTTTCTGAATTATCCATGGCTCAACCGCCAACTTGAATACTAGTTCTATTTCGGCCTCATCAAACATTTCCCTTAATTCTTCCATATATTCCTTGGCCATATTGAGAAAACTACCCAACTCGTTTAAGCGAAGGATATGTATAGCCCAAAATATCGCTATGGCCTTCATATAGCCTCTAGCCTTGCCATATTTGTTCTGCTTTATTAGCTGGTCTATATATTCAAAGAACGCATCCAACTCGGCTTCATCGTTCAGTATTGTTTCCAGATGGCCCTGCATACTGCGATGAATTATTTCGCATAAAACATCAGCCAGAAGGAAGTTATATAGTTCTGTTGTGTCATTAAAGACCCTAAGTATTCTTATTGTCACATCACCCTGAAGCCTAACGACATCACCCTCACATAGCTGTTTTGCCTCCCACACATGCTTCGTGAAACCCATAATGTTCTTGACATCATCATCACACCTAATATTGTATGCTACATCCCTAGGCACAAGCCCAGTATTATGACAGAAAAACCTATAGTTATCATCCAGACCTATCACAAAAACATCGGCATTAAGACCAAAAGTAGAATGCTTTATTATTACGACATAGTTCTCGGTTTTTACGACATACTTGAAGGGTATAGTTCTGATGAATGTAAGTACATGATTTGTGGGGGCGTTCTGCCTAAATACCTCTATCGCCTCATCATACTCCCTCCTCTTTAGGAGTATATAGAGCTTCTCTAGAAGCTCCTCCGGTGCAAGTATGTTCCCAGACATACCCAACACTATTGTTGCCCCTATAGATAATATTTCGCCGGAGTTTATAAAAAGACAAAAAATTATGATAAGACATAGGAATAATGCGTGATTGTTCCAAATGTATATTTTGGGCACCTCAATACGCTTAAATATGTAATATGAAAATATAGTCGGCTATTCCATGGTGACGACCACGGGGATAAAGAGGGACTTGATAGAGATCATCGAAAGTTTCAGTATTGGGGAAGTACTGGATTTCGAGGAGAAGTATGATGGGCAGTTCCATGCATTAAAATACCTTTACTCCAAAATCGGGGTTCCCGAGATATTTGTCTTCTTGGTTGTTTTAAATGCCCTATCAAGCTACCAGTTAAGCTGCATTGGCGAGAGATATTGGTGGGAGTTTTCGAGGTATTTCTCCCAAAACCCCCCTCCCCTGTATCGGCTACCCGAAGCATTTATTGGTTTTCTGCGTTCCTCAGACTGTAATCGTAGACTCATAGAGCAGAAAACCCGTAGAGTAGGGAGAGTTGCTCCAGTCGTCAGGAAAAGAATCAGAAATATTGATTGGTTGGTTAAAAACCAGAGGGATTTCGTGTCGGAGATAGCAAAGGCGTTGGAGTCCTCCTTGGATGCTAAGACCATAGCATTCTCAGCTAAGATGCTTAATTACGCCCTAAGAATAATTACTAGAAGAAAATTTCCAGCACCTAGAAGTATCCCGATACCCGTCGATTCGAGGATTATGAAAATATCTAAGAAGCTAGAGATATCAAACCCAAGGGCTTTCTGGACGGACATATCGAAGCATTGTGGAATTCCTCCACTCCACATAGATTCCCTATTATGGACAGGGCTTCGCTTGGCCAGGGAGAACATAGGACTATCATTGCTTGACAACAAGACAAGATCGCTAGTAGTATTCCTAAGAAAAAACATCCTTGAGAAATAAATCAAGATCAACTGTGAATAAAAATTTGATGAACAACGAATGTAGTTTTATTAAGAGAGTCCAACACAAACAATGAATCTTGGTCATAAGCTTTAATTATTGCTTTGCCGTAGCCAACTGTTGCCGTTTTCATAGACATTCATAGACAAACACATACAGACAAAACACAACTACCCACGACCAGCACTACGTTTGTATAGATGGGAACGGCGACCATAAATACGGCCAGCAAAGTGGACAATAATGGAGACAAGATCATCAACAAGCTCACTCATAGAATCACCACCACACCGATCATAGAGGACAACAACCCGCGTACCAAAACGAGAAAAGAGATAGGAGAGCGTATCAAAACCAAACCTGACAAGTCTATCACAATAAGTAACGAGAACATGGGATACCCTACCATCAGCGACGAGTTTAGGGAGCTGGATCCTATGGTTACAGTCAGTACTTCATTGGAGCACTAACAATAATGCGGTATGGTATAGTCCTTTAAAAATGGAATTTCTAGTGATATATTAGCCTCAGGAGGGGAGGGGCCGCTGGATGCCCCTCTTGAGGAGAGCCCGCGTATGGAGCCCCCCATACGCGGGAGAGTGCCAAACTGTGGTGCAAGAATTACGAGTGGACAGGGTACTGAGCGATACAGTATACATATATGAAAAGTCGTACCCAATACTGGTGTGTATTGCTCGATTGTGAGATATGTAGGCTTGTGGTACGCTGGGGGTTGGTTGAGGGGTTTAGTGTTTAGTCTTTAGTGTTTCTTCTAGGGTTTGTTTGTACTGCATATTATCTACTCGAGGGGGTGTGGGGCTGTGGGGTGTTTGTGGTGTGGTTTTTGTAGAGGGTTTAGTGGAGGTTGTCGTGATGGGGGTTGAGGAGTGGGTTAGGGATCTCGCTATAACGTTGCGTGTTTTGGAGACTAGCTATCCGTATAATGTTTTCCCAATAGCCAAGATTGTTGGTCAGGCCCGTGCGTTGGGTCTGTCTTTGAAGAGAAATAAATTTGTTGTGAGTGCATTGAACGCTAATAGGGTACTTTTTATATACAGGAGAGTTTCTCGGTACACATTTTTTGGTCTATCTAAGGAGGGACGAGAATATGCTGATATTGTGCTTGGTACGACAATTATCCCAACAGGTATGGGTGTTATGAATTCTGTTCCTTATAGGGTGAGGTTGCTGGTGACATATAAGTTCCCAGTAATTAATATTGTGTGTAGGAGGACGCATAATATTGTTGTCGACGTAGCATTTATGAAAGGGGATTATGGGGAGGAGCATATAGTTGAGCCTATTGATGCTGATAGTATCCATGGAATAATAAGGGTTATCGACAAGGGATTTGAGTATGAAGCAATAAATCTAGCAATACTTCCCAAGTCAGAGAAACCGATATTGAATAAATACCCCATAATCCGGAGCATGTATAGGTTCGTTATCCTGCAGCCCAAGCAAGCATATAGCATAAATCCAAAATTCGCAAAAACCCTACTCTACACATTGGCGCTTAGACCAGAATTGCTAAACGCTGAAATCATAAGAAAACACGACACAGTAATAATCAAGTATGCGGGAAGGAAGTTATGTTGCGAGTGCGTGGATCCGGAGGTATGCATACACATATAGAACCCAATTGTAGACCCTGGCTAATGGACAACCCCAAAAGAGACATCCATCAATCAAGCCTATACTTAAGGCCAATAGAACCCAACTAGGAAAAACTGACCCAGAGATAAATTGATATATCTTAAACAGCTCCCCTCCAAAGAGACCGTCCACGGAGTCAGAGTAACCAATCTCCAAGACACATTTTTTTCCTACTCTGATTTAGAACACTCACATTGCCTATTTCTCAGTAGACCGTCCCCCCAAAGAAAAATTTAAATACAAAATAAATCGTATTATATTATTTAGACGGCGGATGCTTAATCCGCCTGGAAGACGACGGGCCACCCAGACCCGTCTGGAAAGACGGCGGATGCTTAATCCGCCTGGAAGACGACGGGCCACCCAGACCCGTCTGG
>CAZVPA010000166.1:0-4656 GCA_964628995.1 uncultured Nitrososphaerota archaeon
CTTGTAAGGGGGACAGAGAATATTATGCGGTCATGGATACAAGTATATGTCCACCAGAAGCATTTAGGAGGGGAGAAGAGATAACTGTCACTGAATACTGGAAAAGCCAAGGTGTTTTAGATGCTGGGGAGGAGGAAGCGAGATTCATAGGTGAACTCTCAAGAACCGTGAAGGACTGGATTAGGGACAAAGAAACAACCCCTCTCCTCAAGCTCTACGTTACTATTGAGTTCTTGGTCACGCTGATGATATTTGGTATCCTTGGAGCAGTAAAATATGACCTCATAATAGATGGATTCGGGGAAAGACTAAGACATTTCGGGAAGGATCATGAGAAGATAGTAAGGTTGTTCATGGAGAAACCAGTAGAAGCAATTGGGGGGATTCTAGAGCAAATTAAGAAGGTAGCGAGTACGATGAGCTCAACGAAGGAAAACGAGAAGCATTGATATTTTTGGCCTCCTCGAGCTATAATACCAAACATGGTAGACTACTTTATGGAGATGCATGGATTTCTTCTGTGAGTTTGATGCTCGGGAGCCTCAAATTTGTGGATAATGCTTTTGGGAGAGTCTTGTTTCTGTATTCGGTCTCCAATTTTGTTGTTCTGTCCATAATAGGTCTTGCGTCGGGGGATCTTGGCTTTGTCGTCTATTCCCTCCTTGTTGTTATTGGTTATCCTCTACTCTATGTTGCATCCCCTAGAAGATACATACACACAATACTTATCGTCTGTCTCGTTGAGGAAACCATTGTCTATTTCATTGGTGGAGGCCTCCATGGGGTTGCGAGATCTCTACTACGTGACTATATTAGGTCGATACCTATCTTTCTGACCCACGCAGTCTTATGGTTAAGGTATATGGAGAGATATCATTATGAGGAGCATGAGATCTTCGTCATGGCTGGGATGCATGGTTTCTTCTGGGAGATTATAGTTTCTGGGATGATACTTGATCCAGTACTTACATTATTGTTTGGTGGTGCACCATTCATTCTCTATGGCCTGTTGGTACTTATACCTACCAGGCCATGTGGTAGGAGAGTAATGGGGTGGGCCGCAAGGTTTGTGTGTGGTTTATATATCTTATTGTCGAGCTCCTTGTTGGACTAGTTTTTGCTGTGTTATTCCCGTAGCATTATCTATACTATCTTTTTGAGGATTTCTATGAGTTCTTTTGTGTTTTTCCCTAGTAGTACTATCATTGGTTCTTTTCCTATATCCCCCTCGTGGTATATGACGTTTGGGACCCTACCTATTTTCTTTATTGCTTCTCTTGTGCCCCATGGTATTGTCATTCCTTCTTTTTTCTTTATCTCCTCTGGCTCCATACTTCTATCGTATGAGGATACTACTAGGCCGAGCTCTTGGAGCTTTCTTATTGTCTCCCAGTCAAACCTTATGTTTATTGCCGACCTGATATTCCTGTCATATTCCCTAGCCACAGTTATGTATGATGCCAGATGTTTTGATGCCCCAAACTCTGGGCCGCAACATGCCTTCGGACCCCTATCCGTCCTCCTTATTCTCCCAGGTATAGCTGCTATGTCCTCCCTATCCATCATGTGTTCGATAGCTAATGCTATATTCATTCCTACTTCTGGGATGAGTCTTGAGTATTCTGGGTTTGACTCTATCTCGCTGAGGGCCTCCTGTAGTTCCCTTATTACCTCATATTTCTCGGCCTTCCTGTAGAGCCACGCCATATGGTTTACCGGTCCATACCCATTGCCTATATCATAGCCATATAGTATTGCTATATGTATGAATTCTTTCGCTGTTCTTACAGCATCCACGATCCCCTCACCTCTCGCGAGACATGCGGTTATTGCCGCGGAGTATGTGCATCCAGTACCATGAGTATTCTTGGTCTGTATTCTTGGGGATTCAAAATGGAAAAACTCTCCATCATGATATAATACATCAATAGATTTTTCACCCTCCATATGGCCGCCCTTAACTACTGCCGCCCCACAGCCAAGTCTCTCCACAATATATTTCGCTGCTGATTCCATATCCTCAATACTCCTTATCTTGATTCCCGTGATGGCCTCAGCCTCAGGGATATTTGGTGTAACAATACTAGCCAGTGGAAACAACTTCCTTATCAATACTTCCCTAGCATCCTCCCTCATCAATGGGGCGCCAGATTTCGCCACCATAACTGGGTCAACAACCAGGGGAAAACCATAATTCTCTACCTCATCAGCAACAGCCATTATTATTTCCCTCGTATGAAGCATCCCGGTCTTTGCGGCATCAACACCGATATCTTCGACAACAGCCTCTATCTGTTTTCTCACCATCTCCGTAGCGATATCCTGTACCCCAAACACACCAACAGTATTCTGAGCAGTCACTGATGTGATGGCGGCCATCCCCCAAACTCCAAGTGCGGAGAAGGTTTTGAGATCAGCTATTATCCCAGCACCACCACCAGAATCAAGGCCAGCTATAGTTAATGCCTTATGAACTTCCCCAACCATTTCCCTTCCCCACAAGGAAATACATCAACTATTCTGGTTATATTATACGAAGCTTGGGATAAATTATGGGAGGTTTTGGTCATAGAAACTTATCGAGAGGCTCTATTCTGAGTCTCCTTAGGAGCCACGATTTCTTTGCCAGGTTTGTGGTTCTTACCACGTTTTCTCTTGATGATATGAAGTCTATTATCTCGTCTATGTCTCCCTTTATTACTGGTTTGTTCTCTAGTGCTAGTTTTACTGATTCCCTTATCTGCCAGCTTCCAACAGGGGCTATGTATTTGGGTGTTATTATTCTTATGGCCAGCACAGCTGCCTTTCTGTTTGTTTTTCTCAGGTAGTCAAGTACTGATATTTTTATTGCGAAATGCCCGCCATCCATTTTTGCTGGCTTCCCTGTGTAGTCTTCGTGGTTTGGGAATATTACTGGTTTTCCTCTCCCACTTACCCACACACTGTTTGGTAGCCAGAACTCAAGTGTTTCCATCGACCAGTAATCGCTCGGTATTAGTGTTATGTAGTATTTGTTTCCTAGATATTCCCAGTAGTATAGCTCGGCATTCCCTATGCTTGGTGAATACTTTATGTCTCTTAGAAAAGCATTTCCAAGTATTGAGTCCACGGCGGTTATTCCCCATCTCGTCGGTACTATTCTCCTCCTTTCCTCTATACCGAGAAAACCCCCAGAAAATATCTTCTCGATATAATATATGGATGCCCCCCACCTATATAACAGCTCTACAGCCTTCGCAGCCTTCATCCTCTCAGAGAGAACCGACTCCACCATCTTCGGTATCTTTGGGTTTTCTCCAAGCTCTATCTTCTTTAGTGGTGCACTCCCACCAACAGGAGGTATGCTTGCATCAAGCCTAAGCCTCATTTTGGGAGGCTTCTTTAGATATAATTCGACATCTATGGGCTTTATACTTGCGACGGTCTCCCCGAGGGGATCATATATGTCTGGTGGTTTATATATCTGTCTTCTTTGGAATGGATATACTGTCATCATTCTAAATCTGAGTATATCCGCAAAGTCTAATCTTTCCCTAGCCCATTTTTCTGGCTCCCAAGGATATGAAGACATCGCAGATAATGGGCCATACCTCACCTTTGGATATCCGTACTCCCCAACCAGTAGCCATTCGGAGCATGCGTCCAGCTCCCTCCTAGATATTGGTGGTGGCCTAAGCTTTAGAGACTTCTTGACCAGAATTGGACATATGGAGGCCCCACATAGTTTCCTGACCCCCTTGCAATATGCGCAGAATTCTCTTGTCGTCTTTCTGATCATCTTCCTCAATAAGTAAGTATCTTTAGGAAGATTTTATAGCTACCAGTATTACTAACGATGTGGAGAAACAGAACAACAAAACATTAGACATTTGGTTTTGACGATTCGTTTGTTTTGTACCCAAAACTTATTTTTCTAAGAATGTTATTTCGACAAGTCTCTTCCTCAAAGGATCAACTCCTAGACCCATTCCCTCGAGAGTGACGGCACCTATTAGGGGTTCTTCTTTATCCTCGCCGAATGCGACTGGACATGCGGTAGAATACTCCTTAGCGTCAATTCTTACTTTAATGATTGCGAATCCTATGTCTCTCTCTATCTCTCTACCATCTCCTAACTCAAACTTTCTTTTCGCGACGGGCTTTATTCCGAGTTCTTTTAGGACGCTCCTCGGAACTTTTGTTAGGGTAACCCCCGTGTCCACCAAACCCTCCAGTTCTCTACATTTGTTATCCCAGCATACACTAAATCTTATCTTGAATACTCCCAGAACCTCCACCATCTCACCATTAAAAAGGAAAGAATTGTTCTTCATATAAAAACTTGGATCATTCCTCCAAGAATATTATACTCTTCTGAGTGTTTCTATGTTTGTTATTTTTCCGTATTCTATGTGGATTATTTTTGTTGCGTGTCTTCTGAGTTTGTTTGCCACGGTGTTTGATGCTGTTGCGAGTATTACTGTTGTCCCAGCCTTGTTTATC
Source organism: uncultured Nitrososphaerota archaeon (assembly GCA_964628995.1). Taxonomy (GTDB): domain Archaea; phylum Asgardarchaeota; class Njordarchaeia; order Njordarchaeales; family Panguiarchaeaceae; genus Panguiarchaeum. The sequence continues at coordinate 4,483 of CAZVPA010000166.1, forward strand.
TCTACGAGGTCGCTAAGTATTTTGTCCGCCATTTTTTCGTCAAGTTGTGCCACGGGTTCATCACAGAATAGTACTTCTGGCTGGTTTATTAGTGCTCTGGCTATGGCTACCCTCTGTTGTTCTCCTGCTGAGAGTTGTTTTGGGAACCTATGTTTCTTCCCAAGCATCCTCATT
>CAZVPA010000167.1:0-4465 GCA_964628995.1 uncultured Nitrososphaerota archaeon
TATAGCCGTCACCATCCGTGTCGTTGAGCCTAAGGTCTGTGCCTATTTGTGCCTCATCATAGTCGCTTAGTCCATCGTCATCAGTGTCGCTATCCCATGGGTCGCCACCATACTTGTATTCGGCAATGTTGTTGAGACCATCATTATCATTGTCCAGCATCGCATCCTTAGGATCTAGTGGGTTGAGGTTGTTCATGTGCTCCCATCCGTCGGGTAGCGTATCCATATCCGTGTCTGGATCATGTGGGTTGAGTTGACACTCCTTTTCATAGGTATCGGATAGCATGTCAGAGTCTATATCGAATTCTAATAAGCATCTTGATGCAGGTTTATGTGGCCAGAATACGTCTAGAGTGTTTTGCATAGGTATTCTCATGCATAGGAGTCCATTCGCATGATATCTTGTTATTAATGAATTCTTCAGCACTAGTATTTCGCCGAATAGTGATAACTCTTTTTCATAAACCCCTACTTCTCCTTCCCTGTACTCTATTATGGCTATGAATGCCGCGTGGGGGTCATAATTGGGTGGGGCTCCAATACCACCATTCGTGGTCTCATCAATGAAAGCGTTGGCGTTCCCTCCAGTTACGATCATTTCTAGATTGTGGTCACCATTAATATCTGCTAGGACTATGCTCTCTACACACACATAGTTTAAGTGGAAGGAGAGTTCCTCCAGCTTTAGCCTGTATAGGTCTAGTGCTCTTATTTCCTTGTCTAACACTTCCTTCGTTGATGTGAAGACAAATTCTAGATTCCCATCAGCATCAATATCGCCTAATGCGTATGGTTCTTCTATGGTTAACTCTAATTCTATTGTTTCGTATCTGTTTTTGAGGATGAGTATTCTGTTTCCTAGTAGTATGAGAATATCGATTGGTGGAGTGTTATCCACACTACACAGGAGCATTGTTGCGTCGCTTATGTCATGATTTAATGGTATGAAGCTTTGAGATTGATTTTTTAGGCTAATTATCCTCACGCCACTAGGCTCCAGAATATAGATCTCATCCGTTTCTCCTGAGTATCCAATGTCTAAGGGGGTTATCGTCATAATCAAATTCTTGATGAACTCGCCAGTAGATGCGTTGATTACCAATATTTCCCCTTGTGTTATTATAGCTATCTGCGAGCTATTGATTAGGGGGATGATATCAAGTATCTCTTGGCTAGTATTGGTGCTCCAAATTCTGGTGAGGTTAGTTAAGTTTAGCGCAACAACACTATCATTATCAGAGACAATCAAAATTACACCATCAATGTCGCCTATTGCGAATGCCGAAACTATAGATCCATCACATACAATCCTAGAACTCAATATTTCACCTGTTGAAGCATCAATCATCGTAGCGTTAATAGTTTCCAGTCCATGTAGAACAATAAACCTTGAGTCATTTATCTTGAATGGATGCCAAGCTATGCTACCATTCACAAACATACTCCATACAATCTTGGGTGAGTCATCAAATTTAGCGATACGAGGGATAAAAAAGGCTCCAAGATATATTATAAGTAGTGTAACGATCACTAATGTGCATGTGGTTGAATTATCCTTTAACCAAAATCGGGAAACATATCTCATACTTCCCTCCTCAAGACCCACCTATAGAGAAATACCAAAAGAACAATAATAATGGCAATAACTATCATCAATATCCACCAAAACCCCACAACAAACGGAGCAGGATAATCATCTGGGTCAAGCGGGTCAGTACCATGAGACACCTCATAGCTATCACTATAGCCATCACCATCGGTGTCGTTAAGCCTCAAGTCCGTGCCTATCCGTGCCTCGTCATAGTCGCTGAGTCCATCATCATCGGTATCACTATCCCATGGGTCGCCACCATACTCATACTCAGCGATATTGTCCAGTCCATCGTTGTCGTTATCTAGTATTGCGTCTTGAGGATCCAATGGGTTTAGTTTATTCATGTATTCCCAGCCATCTGGAAGCACATCATTGTCCGTGTCTCGCATAGTTGTATTTGTCCCTATTTCGATTTCTATTGTGTCCGGTAGAAAGTCTAGGTCGGCATCGTTTCTCATTTGGATGAATGTTTCTCCACAGATAATCCCCGTATATGTATGGGTTGTGTCTTTTATTTCGTATGCCTCTATGCCATATGTAGGTGGGGACTCTTTTGTATGGAATGTCGTAACAATTTCCAATATTCCATCAGCATCAATATCATCAATAAGTATGGGTGGGCGGAGTATTAGGTAGGAGTCAAGGGCGCGATCTACCGGAGCAAATGTATAGGTGGGGGGCTCTCCAAGTATGTATTCTCCATCAATACACGTTATCCACCCATCGTTTGGAATTAATTGCTGTGACAGAATTATATCCAGAACAAAATTACCAAGAATATCTACGATATACATCTTGTCAAAGAAATGCCCTACTACGTCCCAACCATGCCATGTAAAATTGATCAATATCCCAGGGCTTAATAATATATCCATCTCCATCCATTCAGATGAGCCCGCCACGATGTCACCCCAACCATCATTGTTTAAGTCCCAAATCAACATGTATTGTCCATGCCTTAGACTAATTGGAAAAATATACGAGAAGTCGAGCCATACCATGGCCTCTCCACCCCCCAGAAAGAACACGAAATCTGCTATATTGTTCGGGTTTAGCGCACCAACAGAAATACTGCAGACAACCCTAGGCAAGGTCAGCGTGTATTCAACAGCGAGTGTGTCGAGCCCTAACACGACTACCTTCTTGTTCTTTAGTGGTATTAGGATCTCGGGTTCCCCGTCCATGTCTAGATCATATAGTATGATGTTTTCTTGGACACATTTCGCTTCTAGGGATAGTTCTTTGATTTTTTCTCCCTCTTGATTAATCACTACGAACTTCTTGCTGCAGCAGATAACAATCACGTTGTGTGTGGGTTCGAGAAGTACCCTTATTGATTCTGGAAATATATATTCCCATAATACTTCGCCCTCATCTATCAAGGCCACCGATGTGTGTGTAGCGACAATGATGGCTCCATTGAGGAAATATAGGCTGCAGACTTCATCCCTAAGTGTGGTGCTCCATAGGGTTTCTCCGCATGATGCTTCTATGGATACTACCCTCTTACTGTTTGCCACTATTAGCTGGGTGGTGTCTGGAATATACAAAACATGTATGTCGCTGTGGACCGTATGGAATCTATAGGAAAGATTAATGGATTTGTTCCATTCTATGGCTCCCGAGGCACCATCGACACATAATATCGAGCTGTTTGTTGCCACGATAATTTCCCGTTGCTTATCTGCGTCTAGATCTGTAATGAGTAGAGGGAAGACACACCACATGTTCCTCCATTGTGATTCATGTGTTATTTCCCACCGTAATTTCTTTGTAATGTTTGTGCGCCACTCAAAAATCACTACTGTGTTTTCTTCATGGTTTTTAGTGTCTATGTACTGCATGTTTGTGTGGGTAGCTTCTAGGAGCACTATTGGCATAAGGAATATAAGGATCATTAATTGTGTCATGATGCTCCTCCACAAGATACTCACCACACAATCATGACGTATAGTTCAACAGCGTTGTGGGGTCCTGGTAAGGGTCTATAGTAGAGAAGTTCATCACAGTATCTCCAATATGCCTTTCCTTTCCAATAAAATATCACAGGGTGGAGCATTTCTATAAATGTTGCCCAGCAGGGCTTCCCATAAATTTGCCAATGATGTGTTTTAGGTGCCACGCCGTACTTCTCTGCGAGCTCAGTAAAGATCTCATAGTCATACATTGAACTGAGTTCACAAACATCGATCGCTTTAGATGGATCCACCTTACCAAGCCCCATAACGGTGCAAACCCCCCTATCAGAAAGCTCCTCCTGTAAATCATCTGGGAAAAACACCTCTACATTATCAACGACATAATAGTATTCATCCCCAAAACAGAATATGAGATGGCCTAGTTCATGCCCAGCTACTGCTGCAAACTCTTTAGGATCATCCCCAAGGTGATAAATATTAAGTCTAGCAAAGCCGAATCCCATCTTCGAAGCCCCTTTCCATTTAGTAGGTCCCCAGTCGGCAACAACGACATCAGCTTCATCTAACGTATCAACAAACTCTATCTTGCTGATGAACACATAACCATAAGTGTAATCAAATACATAATGCGATGTTAAGCGGAAAGCCTCCTCTAGATAGCTCTTATTCACATACGAAGCATTCGGCGCTATCCAAACTTTGAGATGAATTCCCCAAACATCAAACATTGGAAAGATGTTATGTGCCCTTCTCGGATTCTTCCCAATCATAAGTTCCTGAATGTTGAATACACCGTCACCACCAGAATTTTCCCAAGCATCACTAACACAATCACCACAAGCATTAACTCTTAGTCTCACACAATGATGAGACTCTGGCCAAGGACTAGAGCCATCCATCATGCCTTCCCACCAAGACCCCACGCCTATAGAAAAACACCACAAAAACAACA
>CAZVPA010000168.1:0-1185 GCA_964628995.1 uncultured Nitrososphaerota archaeon
CTCATTATTGGCTCTGATATTAGTATGGCGTATGATTCTTCTGTTAGTGCTTCTGCTGGGAGTGCTAGTACTTGTCCCGGCTTCAGGCTTTTTGTTCTTTTTCCTAGCTCCACGAGTGTGTTTCCTATTGCCCGTGCTGTTTCTCTGTCTTTTCCTTTTTCTTTTGCTTCCCTCACTCTTCTCAGTGCGTTCTCTATTGAGTACTCCATTATCCTGGATGTATCGCTCTTGATATCCTTGAATATGTCCTTGACTTGTTTCTCTAGTTGCTCTATTCTCTTTATATTTTCTCCCTTCGCGTATTTTAGGAATAGTTTTCCGATGGCTTCTAATCTTTTCCCTATTTTCTCGGTTTTTCGGCTTCTTATCGCGTTTTTGTCCGCCCTATAGACCATGTAGTCCAGCGCGAATTCCAGTGTTCTCCTCTTCTTCACTATTTTTCCATTCCTGTACTCTATTTCGAAGCCAACATGGATCTTGGGGAGCACGACAAGTGCTTGCTTGCCAATCTTTTTTGCTATTCTTTGTAGTGCTCTGATGTCCCTGAGTAGGAAGCTCTCAAACCTCGAGATTCCCATAATGTTTCCAAGCATAGCTACATATTCCTCGCTTCTCCCACGCAACTTTATGAAATACGATACTGTCAACCTCACTAGTACTCCACTTTCGGTTCTTTCGATTTTCATACCCCCAATTTCAATAAAATTATCACCAACATTTGGCTTAAGAGCCCACATTTCGGGCCCTCTGGAGCCCCTGATTTCTCCCACGTATTTCTCAATTATATCTCTAAGTGCGAAGAAGCTTGGCCGTCGATTTTGCTGAGATTGCACGGTATTCTGACTCGCTATGAAAGATTCGAGCTCTCTCCAGAGCCCTATCAATGGCTTGACCATGCTTAGAGCTATTGTCCTATGCTTTCCTCTGCTAAACGTATCCGTAATTCTCCTAGCCATCGCTACAATGTTTCTCTTGGTGGGGCCTCCTGCTCCAAGCAGTGTGTTTTCAATATTGTTGAGTTGCCCGATGAGAGCATTTAATAGTGCCTCCGATGACATGGAGGGGTCAAGCAACTCCATATCGCCATGGGTGTTTACTATTGATAAGGCCTCAAGAAGCAACCTCGTCTCGAGCACTGGCCAACCATCCGTCCCAACCAACAATCCAAGTATCATTGCTGCGGGG
>CAZVPA010000168.1:1195-4463 GCA_964628995.1 uncultured Nitrososphaerota archaeon
CTGCGGGGAGGTTACGCAGACCAACGCTATGCCATTTTGTGCCTACATATCTCTTTGCCGCATTCCTCATAAATGTCTGACTGACTACCTCTAATTTTTCCCCTTTTCCAAGGATTTTCCTGACTAGCGATAGTAGCCCAACTTTTCCCTTAAATGTTCCTTCCTCGATCTTTCTGAAGCGGAGCGCTAAGGCATCCTCAATCTTCCTTATTTTCTCTTCCATTCTCCTCCGATATTCTGGTGAGCCTATGGGGCCTAGAGATTCCAGAAAGTTTCTATCTATTCTTATTGCTATATCAAAGAGTGTTCTTAGCAAGCCTATCTGCTCCCCCACCAAGCTTTTTGGGATTCTCTTGGCGACTTCTTCTATGAGTTGTTGTGTGCGGGGATTTTCTGGTGCTTCATGTTTTAATAGTGCCTCGTAGAGTATCCTCACATCATCAATATTTAGCTCGTCAATAATGTCCTTAGCGATTAATCTTGCTATGCTCTCACTGATTTCGTTGTTTATTAAACCATTTGTTAATGCTTTCTTGTACGAGTCAAATATTGCTTTCGCAATTCTCTTTGCAAGGCCCACGCTCTCCGAAAAGAGAATATTCTCTATTGTGGCCCTAGTTATGGAGCCCCTGCTTGCTAGGAACTGCATTAGGGAGGAATATTTTGCTACATCTTTCAGCTTCTTGGAGAGTACCTTATCCGCGGACATTGTTAGTATGTTGCTTAACACTATGGATTCCAATGCAGAACGCGTTGGCATAATCGATAGCTCCTTCGAGAGAAGAGTAGCATCATTCAGAAACTCCTCGTAATGTGCATTATCCCTCAATAATGAGTACTCTAGAAGAGTCTCCCTAAACCTCGGAATCTTCTCAGCAATAATTCTCCTTACCTCTCCAGCAATATCATATATGAGGCGTCTCCTCATATCTTTTGAGAGCCCCGATATGTCAATGTTTGATCTATGTAAGACATTTCTCACCTGCTTTATAAAGTCATATGCTATAAGGAGAGATGCCAATCCTCCAGTCCCAAGCCTCCATGTTCTTGACCCTTCTCCCTCAGCAAGGCTACTTATGTGCCTCATCAACTCATCCGTAAGCATCTTCACAATCTCTCCATCGCTTAAGCCTTCAGCATCACCCTCCACACTAATCAGCCCATATGTGTAGAGGGTTTCAACAATATTTCTCCAGTCCCCCCGAGAATACTCAATAACTCTTGATCTCTCCGGCCCGGTAGTTACGGATGAGTACACGCCCCTTAGTATAGCTTGCCTCCCTCCCCCATCTTTAGTGACTATTTCAAACTTTGCTATCGGCTTATCGACAAAATTCCCCTCAGAGTCCATCGGGTATGGTATTATGGGTATTATGTCGCACAGATATATGTCGCTAAACCACGCATTTTTTCCCTGTTTCGTATCTATGCTTATCCCGAATTTTGACGAATCTTGCCTACCGAAGAACCCCTCATCACTCCCCATTATTAATGCTGGGATTGTTATTTGATCAAGTATTATCTCTCCCAACCCAGGGATTGATACCCTTTGGTTTCTTAGCACCACCAAGCATCTTCCCCCATATACGTAGTGCCTCATAAATGATATTATCCTACTATTCTCCCCGCCCTCGGAGCCAAGCTGGACAAAGAACTGCCTATAAAGCTTATTTCTCGCACCCCCAACGAGGAACGAGAGAGAGCTTATAAGTTCTGATGGGCCAAACATCGTTTTCTCCGCAAAGAAATACTTTGTGAGGAAATCAAATGATGCAACTATCTTATTACCATCGTACACATTTATGCTTTCTGGATATAACGGAGCAAGAGCAATAAAAGCCCGTAATGCTTGCCGTAACTCATCAGCAGAACCACAAGCGAGACTACCCCTAACCTTCCTCTCAAACACATCGTAATAGGCCATATATACATCATACGGCCTAGTAGAAACCATCATATCGAACATATGATCCACTGTAGCCAAAACATAGAGAACACATGAAATCGCCATAAATCTAAGTATTATGGCACTCACTTCCTCCCGATAAGCATTACTAATCCTTTCTGGATGAAGCAACGCAGTAAGAATGAAATCCCTCAGACAAGTGACATCGCCAAGATTACCAATATCAATACCAGCAATAGATGCAAGATTCTCCACAAAACGATCCACAAGAGCAGTAATTGCCTCCGCATCGTAGCTTGTAAGAGATTCTGGATCAAAAACAGCTCTTCTAATTGCCTCCTTCTCCTCATCATTCACATCAATGAACCTTGAGAAAATAAGGATTATTGTACTAGATAATAGATCTAGCTTATCTGAATTACTCAAAAGCTCCTCGACACTATCCACACCAAGCATCGAGAGAATCAAATATAGAGCATTAAAGACAAAATATCTGCTAAACCTTATTTCAGGGCCTCCAGACTCTGGATAAACCATTTGAAGCCCAAGAAGAATACTAAGATCCTTAAGAAAATCCCAGAACTTCTCAACTGGATCCTCCGTTCCAGCCCAATCACTATCCTCCCAAACCCTTATTGCGAAGCCAGAATACAGCATCTCCCCGGGAACAAGAATAAGCTCTGAGTCTGGAGCAACAGCAACATAAGCATTAATATCCTCATCACTAATACTCGTCTTCAAATTCTTCACAACACTTCTGCTAGCACCATCTCCATAATCCATACTACTCGTCTGAGTGCCTGACCACACCCTTGAGAACTCATCCTCACTAGCTATGTGGATTGTACCTAGTGGAAAGTCCCCCGAATCCACGGGATCCGTCGACCCTCTACCAAGCATCCTGAGAATTTCCCTCCCCGTAGAATATCTCGATAGTACTTCCTCATATGGTATGAATGTCATATTCAGCCATAGATTCACGGCCCTCATAATAATTGGGATTTTCTCTTGTAATGGCATTACTGAGAGAGCAAAACCCCCGAGCATTGACGCGAATTTTAATCCTGATCCCCAGTCCCCGCTTATGATCTCCTCAATAATTTTTTCTTTTCCACAAGCCTCTATTAATCCCCACATGTATGCTTTATAAATGTTCCACAAGAGGTGTCCAAATTCGCTTCTTACTGCATCGATGCATATTCCTATTGTGCCCATTATTGGTGATAGGAAAGAAAAGATGGACTCTATCAAGCTCTCCAGCGCCCTTGAGACTACACTTTGTAGATATACTGCTTGTTCTCCAGCCCATTCGCATACTGCTATTGTTCCTTTTAGTGTTGCTTTTAATACTCCCCTTACTTC
>CAZVPA010000169.1:0-4439 GCA_964628995.1 uncultured Nitrososphaerota archaeon
TCAATTCTGTTTTTTGGTTTCTTGTTTTTGGGTTTTGTCGTATTAGCGCGTTTTTGAAGCAGTTCTCTGGTTTGTGTAGATAACTAGCAGACATTTTAATGCAGTCTATAAAATGATGAAAGTTTGTGGAGGAGAGGGTCAACATAGTCATAGTAGGGGGGTTATCTCAGATTTTTTAACAATTTTTACTCTAGATATTCAAGGAGGATCTAACCTCAGCATTATGTTCCAATTCTCATATTTGCTATAGCCCTACTACTGGGCCTCTTGAGGGGCTGATGCTTTTTTTATTGTTGCTACGATACCAGATAAGCTCAAGAAGCCCCTGAGGTTTGATGTTGGTGATGCTGTGCTCGTCTCGATCACTGGTGGCTTCGATTGGGGAATAAGCTTTGTTGATGTCTACAACTTTGGTTATACGTGGGATGTCGGTGAAAATACTTGGTGGAGAAACCCAGATGAGAAGATTTTGGATGTTCTCTCGATGATCGATGAGTATCTTGGGTCGATGCTCGGTGGTGAAGGTGTGTATTGGGGTAGAATCAAGGGGATGTTCAGGGCTATATTTGGCTGGAATTATTTATCGATAGTCTCTGGGGATGTGGTCGAGGAATTGCTCAGGAAGGCTCGTGAGTCTATTAATAGTCTTCCCTCCAGAGCTCAAGAAACCGCAGATAATATCATTAGGCGTATTGAAGGCTATATTGAGGATGGGCATCACGAGGATCTGTGCCCCCACTTCGCGTATATTTTGTCTTGGATCATAGCGTCTGTTAGGTTTTATGAGAAGTCCGTGAAGAATGAGGGGTTTGTCGATATACTGAGGGGGTATGTTGCTGAGTTTCTTAGGTATAGGGCTGGAGAAAATATTGATATCGCTCGCGTCGTCGAGGCTGTATCGTTGTTGTCTCCGATCTTCAAGAATGATCATCTGGAGAAAGTATTGGGTTTCAAGAAGACAGCCTTCAAGAACGAGGAAATCGCTGATTCGGAGTTTTCGTGTGTGCTGACCAGTGATCATGGGTATGTTGTGGAGGGCTTCTATGCGAGAATAAATCCGAATCGCATCACATTATTTGTGAGGAACTATGTTGCTCACTTTGTTATAGACCTCATCGTAGATTTCGATGGGAGAAAAATAGTTGTCCCAGCAACGATTGAGGCCAGCAGGAACTGGTATTCGGGAGAGAAGGAGATCGAGACGAAATATGGGCTTGAAATAGGTATTAGGGCTGGGGATTACAAGCTCGGAACAATAAATATACTCATCCCACTATACCCGAACCCTATCTGGATAGGCGATGGTGGAGAATTGAAGATAAATGCGGGTGTTTTCGGTGGTTATCGAGAGTACGCAAGAGAGGCATATAGAGGGGTCAAGTTGGGCACCAAATACCTAGCAGATATTTTGGAGGAGATGTATGAGTGTGGGCTTATCGATGTGAGGGACTCAAAGCTGAGTGGTAGGCCAGATAGAAACTATTGGAGGAAAGTAGCCGAAAATCTTATTAACAGGATAAGTTCGAATACTCTTAGTACATCTGAGAGCGCCGCGATTAGCGGCATGATTTTCTGGTTTGAGCAGCTCGGTAAGTTTATTACAGGGAACAATAGGGAGGAGAGAAGAAAGAGTTTTGAGAGCCTTCTCGACGGGGTTAGGCACAGGAGCCAACAGGTCGCTGCGGAGCTTTGCAAGTTATTATCTGCTTATATTCAAGCAGCAATAGACGCTAAAGAACTTATAGGCAGGTTCCAGATAGACAGGGTAAGATCTATTTTGGGCGAATTTTGCGATGGGAACATTCAAGATACCTGGGAACTGCTCCTAGAAACTGGGGAGCTCTTCATAAAGTTTGTTGGTGATGCCGAGAGCATTATCAGAGAATACGGTGAGGAAAATGTGTATAGCGGATGGTTAAGTCGTGCGAGAGGATTTTATGGTGAGTTTGTCGAGAAGTTCGCGGACATGAAAGCAAGTCGACCAAATGAGGTATCCTATGGTGACCTAGATTATTGCGGAGTACTTATGGGAGAGTCGATACATGCGTATGGCCAGATACTAAGCAGAATGCTTAACGATGAGTCGCTTCCAAGCGATCTCAGAAGGAATATAGAATCACTACTAGCAATCAGGGTATTCCTCACGCTATTACGCAATTTTGCGAAGTACCTCTTCCTCCTTAGAGACTCCATCTCCGAGTATACAGGAGATATAGAATCCATCTGCAACATTATAAATGCGTTTACAAGATTTATACTCATTGCTCGGCGAGGTATCAGAAAGCGGGGATGTACTTATAGCTTAGTCAGTGAGTATGCCGAGGCTATCAACGCGATCTCCGAACGGTATGGTGAGGGTCTTGCTTCTTTTCTCAGAGACAAGTATCTGGATATAGCTATTAAAGCTGACATGACATCTAAGAGGAAGCTGCAGGTCGGTGGTAAGAGTATTTCACTTGAATCAATTATAGAGTCCATCAAAAAACGTTTAGGAAGGGAGAGCAGGAGATTCATGGATTTCGCTAGGGATATGCAGGTGGTCTTCGGGCTTCAGAGAGTTGGTTTTGTTTTAGTGGGCTCGTTGTTCCATGGTAAGCTACTGCTCGACGCTATCGTGGATCTTTCCGCACGCTCTGGCTTTACTGCCACCGAAAGAAAACATAGACTCAAATATATGCATAAAATCATGGCGAGTATGCCAGATTACATGAGGCTATTCGTCTTGGACCTCGTTAGAAATGATCTGGTGAGGATATCATACAGCATCTTTTTGAAGCTGGTTGGAATTCTTAGGAATGATCCGAAAATCAGGGTATCCCCAGAAGTTATTGAGGAGCTGGTTGATAGCATGACCGACTACAAAGTTAGTTTCCTCCTGGAGATAATGTATGACAGACCCGGGAACCCCCTAAATACGAACCTACCATCAAGTATGCTGAGGGAGATTCTGAAGCAGAGGATACTTGAGGAGTACGATGGAAGAAAACTCACTGTTTTCATAACAAAAGGGTTTATCCGCTCATTAGGGCTTCTGAAGAGAATCACCGCAAGGGATCTTAAGGAGAGACTCGGGGAAATTGAAGAGAAGTTCGTCGACATATACGAAGCTACAATAAATGAGGTCATTGATGGGGTAAAGCTCCATGAGCCTAGGATACTAAAAATATTTGAGATGATCAATAATCCAAACACCAAGATAGATACATTCTCCCCCACCCTGTTTCGGAATGCTGTAGGCAGGTTTGCCATGACATTGAAGACAGATCCAATACACAGCATATCGGATCTTTCAAGAGCAATAGCGATGAGCATCTTAGCCGACTCTCCGATCGGCTATGAGGAAATGCGGGTTCTAGCAACAATAATAAATGCGTTTGGATACGCGCAGTCGGGGGACATTGATAGCCTAATCAGTGCGCTTGAGGCTTCAAAGGAAGGTAGAGGGGTATACGCCGCAATGGATATCGAGAGGCTAATAGACAGGTTACAAACGTATAAGAATACCCTCGGAGCGCAAAAGATGAATAGTTTGATAGGCACATTACTGGAAACCTTATCGTGCATTAGACAGATGCTAGAGGAGTTCTCCGAGTCGAATATAGCCGAAACTCGTAGCAAGATTGGAGATATCATAGAGAAGATAAATGTGATAGCAGAGCTCCTTTCTGGAGGAAGACATCGTGGAGCGAGAACAATACTGTGTGATATATCAAAAGGGGGTGGGTACCTGATACTGAGAATAGCTGGATGGACAATGGTTATGATGGAGCGGGGCTTAGTAGCATTACCCTATGCTGTATACGTAGATAGGGCGGAGAATGGCAAAATATCGAGCATTAGGCTGAGAGGGGATATCTATGGTCTAGCCAAGATCCTGATGATGCTTTATAGAGATCTCAAAACAATCATGGAGGTCGCAAATTCGGAGAAGATCCTCAAGGCTTCTAGTTTTGTTGCACCAACATATCCACAGCTACATTTCGGCGTTGAACTCACCAAATACCCCACTGGACTCAGAATTAAGGATGAGAAAAGATTCCTATCCTACTTCATGATGCTCCTAGCATCAACGGAAACTGAATGGACAGATCCCCTCAGAAGCGCTATGGGGGATATAGCTGATGGGCTGGAGCGCGGGGATGCGGGAATTATAAATGATGGAGTTGAAGAACTCGATAGTGTGATCGCGGATGTTGATAAGGAGATCGGGAATGGTAGGACTGAGTTTTGGTTGCTTAAGAATATACTTGTAGGGATACGCGACAAAATAAATTATGTCAAGAATAATATGGATAAAATAAGCGACGAGACAAAAACCAACATCGCAAAAAACATAAAGAAAGTCGAAGAAAGTATAGAGAGAGCAGTAAGGATTATTAGAAGCACAACTGCCCAGATGCTGATACAGCCGATAAAGGGAGGGGATAAAGACCCCGAAA
>CAZVPA010000170.1:0-4421 GCA_964628995.1 uncultured Nitrososphaerota archaeon
AAAATAAAAATTTGTTCAAAAAACTGTTCGGAAACTGTTCAATGATGTCTTGCTTTCGTGGCATCTAGCTGGTGTTGTTTGGTGTTTGGTTGCGAAGAAACTGTTCAGAGAGTGTTTAGGGGGTCTCATGTGTCTGGGGGCTCAAATGAGAAGGGGTTCATCTTTCTGTTGTTTCGTTTTTTTAGGCTTCGATGCCGACTGTCTATTTTATCTCAATGAGCGTGCCTAGATTGAACGAAAAACCTAGCGTTTGCCCGACAGTTCACTTGTTGAGACCTATTCTTGGGAGTTTATTCGAAGAGAAAGAAGCGATATACCTTTAAGTGTTATGCGAAAATATGAGGGGCCCAAATAGATGCTCTTGTTGGGAGCTCTTATGTTTCCACAGGCGACCAATAGCATGCTAACACAGACATCTGGAAAAAATTGGCCCAACTTTTTAAATAATGTTCCAATTTTTTCTAACGATAATTTGTGGTGTGCTTGATTGAAGGAAAGAATTAGAAGGATCATTGAGTACCTTCTGGAGAACCCAATGGTATGGTTGAATGGCATATCGAGGAATACTGGTATTCCAAAGTCCACACTTAAAAGGATTCTAGATTATTTGGTCCGAATAGGTATTGTTGATTTTGATGGAAAGTATTTCTACATATCTTCGTTTCTTGGATCTATTATGAGGAACATCATGGATAAATACGATATTGATTTTCTATTGGACAAGAAATCAGTGAGGATCCTTACCTTACTTATCGAGCCACAAACATTAGTAGATATTGTTGTTGGTTCCGGCTTATCTGAGAAAACAGTAAGGCGTGTGCTTGGTAGACTAATGGAGATGGGTATTGTCAGGAAATTTGATGGGCTCTATGAGTTGACCAGTGAATCAACAATCAGGGTATTCTTTAGAGTCATTAGATCAAATCTATGGAGTGTAGATAAGAGAATAAATATTAGGTGGGCTAAGGGTTTAGTGAGGCTTGTTGAGGTGCCAAGGAATATAAAAATTGACGGTAGCCTAACAGCATTCTCGGTTTTTGATAAATATGGTGTTCCAGTAGAATTCCCTAACGACTTTTATGTTATACCAAAAGAGTCACTTTCTTTGGAGGATATAGTTATACACTCCATAATACTTGCTGACGACCCATACAAGATGACACTTGTCGCTGTATTCATCGCAAAGAACTATGATGTTCTTGATATAGAAAAACTGAAGGAGAAAGCCATAAAATATAGAGTGCTTGACAAACTCGTGAAAATTGATGCATACATCCATGGAGCCGAGCCCGCCAATATGTCCTTACTCCCATTCGAGGAATTCGAAAACCTAGCCAAAGAATATAATATTGAGATTAGTAAATTCCTTGTCAGGACATTTAGCGAGGATTTTCTGGAGGATTTGGGAGAAAAAATAGATGAGCCACTCACCATATTTCTCATCGGTGGTGCAGTTATGGTAATAAGAAAACTCAAGGGTCGAACGAAAGATATAGACATTGTAGCCTTAAATCGTGATGACATGCAACGCTTAGTACATGCTCTAGCATTTATGAAATATGAAAAGGTATCTGGGGATCACTACGAAATACATATGGAGCATAAGAAGTTGCCGAAAGTGGACCTATACGTGGAAGGAATACCTAGAAAATTTATATTGACAAGGAACATGATTGAAAGAGCTGAGAGAAAGATTTATGGGAAACTAACAGTACTCTTACCAAGTAATGAAGATCTCATACTGATAAAGATGATCGCAGGTAGAATGAGGGACATATTGGATATTGAAAGAATACTTAGAAAAACAACAATTGATTGGCGTGTCGTGATAGATGAGATGCTACGACAGGAGGAATTGCTTGGCAAGCACTACTGTCTCAGCATACTGGGAATAATCGAGCAGATAGAGAAAGACTTAGGGATTAAGATACGGGCAAAGAGAAGGCTAGTAACCATAACGCTAGAACACATGGTAGAGTACGCGTACTTTGTACTGGGCAAAAGAACGATAAAGGAACTCAGAGAACTACTTGACTTTCCAGAAGCAACACTTAGGAGAGTTCTAAAACGTGTCCTTAAACGCAAAGGACAAATAGAAAGTAGTTGAGTTACCGTAAGATCTCAAAATTTCCTCTACTGTGAGCTAATGCCAGAAAAGATACGGGTTTAGATTATTATTCTATTGCTGGTTCATAAATAGTAGCCTCTACTGACCTTCTTATCTTATCTTATCTTCACCTTTAAGACTCCATGTATTCTCATAGAGATCCTTTATCTTCACCTCTAGTTCTCCAGCAAGATCTCGCTCAGCATTGTGTGGTCTTTGAAGGAGCCATAGACCTCAGCCTCAACCCAGTCAGTTGTCCTATCTTGAGTGACCACTCCGACTCGAATTGTCTTTATCTCAAGTTCTAATAAGTCCGGATGATTCTTCGAAGGGTATAACCAAGAATCTAAAAATACGTGGCTAATACGATTCAACAGAGCAATAGCGTCCAGCCAACATATACTCCCGGGAACCACCATTAGAAACACCTAGGTTGCTAGAGATTGAACATTGGCGTTCTAAGGAAGATTTATCTTGGCTTTGCCGAGAGACTTTTTAACGAAGAATATATATACATCAGCATATGTATCGCATCCCTTTTAAAGCGAATTTTGAGTATACGTTTTTGGATCTTTAAATTGGGGAATTCATATGAAGAGACTGTATGTAATTGCTTCAATCTCTATCCTACTACTACTCCTACCCGCCCTCAGTATGAATCACAGGCATGAGGACTCATCCACGATGCTATCCGCTCGGCCTCAGAAGAACAAAACAGCACATCCACTAGCAACACCAGTGACACAATCCTTCACCCTAACCGAAACCGACGATGCGCTCTGGTACGAGTTCTCGGTCGAACCAGGAATATACGAGATCAAGATAGATGCACAAAACAAGAAGCTAGGTTCTGTGGATGTGGATGTAGACATTTTCGAGAAAAAGACAGTGTATTCGGTGCCCCTTGGAAAGAACATAGAATCATGGTCTTTTGTGGATGGCTACTCGAGAGGTCTTCGGTCGGGACAGTTCTACTACTGGCGTACATTGATATATATAAGAGCCTCTGGAACAATGGCTGTATCTATAGAGACAAGCGGCTCCGACTATAGTGTTGAGGGAGAAATTATAATAAACAAAATCGTCAGTTTTGATGGCCTAGAGACAATACCAAGCACGAAAAACATCACAATGTCGGAAGGTAGCGAGTACATAGTATACAAGATAGATCCTGGAGCCTACAACATAACCACAATTTTAAGGAGTAAAGGTCTAGATGTAAAGTTTGACTATGTCTACATATACATACCGCCCGACGACATATATTCTCTCGACGAGGGAGAACAGATAGAGATATATATTAACAATACTTTGGTTGGTACGATAAAGAAGGATAGTTGGGATATACACAAGTACGATGTCCCCAAAGTTGGCGATTACGAAATAATGCTCAAGTATAAAAACACAACCAAGGCTGATGGGGTAAAAATAGGTTGTGTTTACATATACTATACCTTCGCGGGACTGAGCACATATCACTCGTACTCGCATTGTCCATATGTATGGTTGGACAAAGCACACGATAATTATACATTCTATAGTAGTTTTTATACGTTTGCGGGCCTCTCTGTTGAATTTGATGCGTATGATCCAGATGTTGGATGGGTCTCATACTATTGGGAGCTTTGGGGTTCTTATGACAGCGAACAAGAGATAGTCTATCTAAACACTACGACTTACCTAATAATACACAAGTATCCAGTGAATGTTGAGGCAAACATTACGATATACTCGTCAAGACTAACATATGAGACAATAAACCCGGGCGAGACAAAGACGGTAACACTCAGCAAGGAATATGAGCACAAGTATGTGCTCTTCAAGTTCAAGAAGGACCACTACTATAAAATATACATTGATGTTTCGAGTAATATAAATTGGTCCGTGACTCTTGTATACTTTGCATATGTCAATACACTCTGGAAGACCGAAGAGTATACTACACGATTAGTGATGAGCGAATATAGTCTCATTCCTGAGGACTCCCCAACATATAAAAATCCAGAGAAAATATATATGTGTTTATACACATACATGGAGTTTGAAAATGACAACTTGTCGGATATAGACTACAATTATATATTTCCTGGAACCGTAAATGGTATACTGACATACCTATATGGATATAACTATAGCGTGATTGAGGACTCTGGCGATTATGCTACGGTAACCATACACTTTGAGGATCTGGGCGAGATATCATCTATTAGTCCTGGAGAGACAAAGGATATAGAGTTGTCCTACAGCGAGGATGGAAAAATCTATGAAGTCTTGAAACTCGATGTGGAGATCGGGAAGGAGTACAAAGTAACGA
>CAZVPA010000171.1:0-3114 GCA_964628995.1 uncultured Nitrososphaerota archaeon
GTTCAGACAGGGCTTAGCAGATTTTTTGAATCGAAGGGGAAAAAGTGAGGAATTGTTTGTGTGTAGTTATATAGCTGTAATGTTTTAATGGATTGTTTCTAGATTAAAGTTGGTTGCCTTAGGGGGACATTATGAGCATAGCCATCGCTATTCGTGTAGCTATGGCAGAAAAAAAAGCCAAAGAAATTATTAGGAAGGCTGAGGAAGAGGCCAGGAAGATTATTGAAAATGCTAAGGTTCAGGGAAGAAGCATTGTTAGTGAGAGATATATATTGCAGCTTGTCAATGAGTTTGTGGAGAAATATCGGAAGAAATTGGAGAGACAGATAGAAAAACTTGAATTGAGGTATGACGAAGAATTTGAACGTCTTACTCTGATATCTGATGAAGAGCTTAATGAGGTTGTAGAAACGTTGGTGGAGGTGGTTCTTAGTGGGCAGTGAGCTTGAGTCTTTTATTCAGAACATATTGCAGAATGCTGAGAAGGAAGCTCAGAGGATACTGGAAGAGGCGCGACAAGAGGCTAGGAGGATCATAGAAGAGGCGGAGCAGAGGGCAAGAAGAGAAGCTGAGAAGCGTGCGAAGGAAAAAATAGAATCCGAACGTAGCAGAATATTCGATGAGGAGCTACGCAAAATTAGAAGGGAAAAAGCAGAGCTAAAGGGTAAAATCCTTGAGAAGCTCCGCAATAAGCTACGAGAGGAAATAAAAACAAAGGTCAGAACCTCGATCGAGGAGATAAACTATGGAGATATCCTGTATAGACTTATAAGAGAAGCAGTACTAGAGCTGGGCGTGGATAAGCTCATAATAAGCGCGAACCCTAGAGACTTAGAATTCATAAAGTCTAGACTCAGAGACATCAAGCGCAAAATAAAGGAGGATATCGGTGTGGATATCGATATAACATTTGGAGACAAAATTGATGTTATTGGTGGGATTATCGCGAGGACTCCGTCTGGCGATAAAGTATACAACGCTACTCTAGATGCTCTAGTCGAGCAGGCAATCTCTAAGAACATCACAAAGATTGCTAGGCGTCTCGGCTTGATCTCCCAGAATAGATTTAGAAGATTGATCCATAAGCTTTTCTCAAAGATAAATCGTCCACTCGAAATCGAAGATTCTGGTGGAAATAAAGTAGTTTTGCATCCCTGTAAAAATATATACCTAATCACCACGGAGCATGGTAGAATAGACCTTGTCTGCGAAGCGGATAATACGATAACCCTAGTATATGCCACATTAGGAAGAGCTACCGCGAAGAAAATTGAAGAGTTTACCAGTATAGTCAACTCACAGTTCGTCGATAAAAATCCGCAGAAGGTGTTTATAGCTTTTAGTGGTAGTGATAAGGAGTCGGAGGGTCTATTGAGGAAAAACAATATCTTGTTGCTTACCAAGAAAGAGCTATTTCGAATTGACCGCGAGATTAATGCTGGGATATTCGAGTAGGAGTGAAAACCGTGAGTTTAAAAATTCCCATAATAATGTTAGTATAGACCACAGACTACCCAGGTGTCGATAAGAAAATGAGCAAACAGATTCAGCCAATAGTACCCCAAAAGAGCTCTAGGCTAAAAAGATTATATTTAATCCGGAAAGCTCTCTTCGATACTAAATCTGTGAGGGCCCGTAGATGCATTCGTTGTGGCACAACAAAAGCGGTTATTAGGAAATATGGGCTCTACATTTGTAGGCGATGCTTTAGGGAGGTTTATGGCCTTCTTGGCTTCAAAAAATCTTCGGTTCATAGGAGCTGATTGGAAATGACGCGTCTTGACCCATTAGCTGATGCTCTCTCCGCGATTAAAAATGCGGAGATGGTGAATAAGAGGACAATATACATCTTCCCTACAAACAAGCTTATTAAAGCAGTGTTAATAATACTCAAGGAACATGGCTATATAGAAGATTTTAAGCCTATGACTCTAAACAAAAAGGAATATATTGTTGTCCACCTAAACGGAAAAATCCATGAGATCGGTGCTATAAAACCTCGCTTCTCAGTTAGTTGGCGTAATCTTGAGGAATGGGTACGTAAGTACCTCCCATCATATACGATGGGGCTTCTGATAGTCTCAACTCCCAAAGGTGTCAAAACACATATCGAATGTGAGAAAGAAAGAATTGGTGGTAAACTTATTGCCTATGTTTATTGAGGCGATACGGATGGTTGAGCCCATCGAAACTAAAGAAGCCATTTTAGAGGCGATAAGACAGGAAGGAGTCGGCATAGACTTCGAGGAAATTGAGATACCTGCCGATGTTCAGGTGGAGGTAATTGGTAAGAAAGTAAAAGTTAAAGGACCGAAGGGGGAGGTTGAGAAAGATTTCACACATATGCCCATACATATTGTTAAGGATGGAAACAAGATCTATGTCGCGGTATACGCACGTAAGCGAAAACAAACAAAATTTCTTGGAACGGCGGCGACTAAAATACGAAAGATGATAGAAGGCGTCAGGAGGAGGTTTGTATATATACACAAGGTTGTATATAGACACTTCCCAATAAGAGTGGAAGTCGATAGGGAGAGGAGACTAATCCTAATAAAAGGATTCTACGGGAGAAGAGACACGATAAAAGTTCCTATATATGGGGATGTTGATATAGAGATAGAGTACCAAGCAGGCTCCGAAATACCAGACCTAATATACTTGAAGGGCTGCGACATTGAGGCTGTTTCGCTTACAAGTGCGGCGCTTGAGAATGCATGTAGACTTAGGGGAAAGTATAGGAAGGACATAAGAATATTCTATGACGGAATATGGCTATGGAAAAAAACACAGTAGGAATAGAATTAGGCATTACTGCTTTAGAGAAGTGAAGTAATGAACACCGAAAATTTCTCTGTCTTTAGGTCAAAAAATTAATGAAAAATTAGGAAGCTAAACTTTTATGGGATCAGAAGAATGGCTACAAGCAATCCATAGATAGCTATTCCCTCTGCAAGGCCTACGAACACTACAGCTTTTCCAAAAATTTCTGGTCTTTCAGTAATAGCTCCCACAGCTGCAGTTCCAGTTCTAGCAACGGCGTATGCAGCACTTATACTGCTAATCCCAATACTTAAACTTGCCGCTATTGCCCGCCAACCCCCTTCGCTGGCT
>CAZVPA010000171.1:3124-4112 GCA_964628995.1 uncultured Nitrososphaerota archaeon
GCAGACAAATACGCCAATATTATTACTAGTATAAGTGTCCTGTTTACTCTCAGCTTCATAGGATATCACCAGGTATCAATATTTGCTTGAACTTTTTTATTTTAAATGTCTTTCACATATAAACATGGCATGATGAGGATGGTGCTGGGACTATGTACAAGATTACCGTGGTTTACCCCAAAAATCTTGAGGATAGGATATTATTATCCATAGGCAAATTTGGGTGGGCAGAACTGATAAACATTAGAGAAGACGAGTTTGTGGGCTTTAAGAAGGAGATGCCATTAGAACTTCATAGTTTCCATCTGCTTATGGAGCACGTAGAGAAGCTCGCTTCGGATAGCGGAATAGTACTTGATGAGTACATCCCCTCGGTGAAGCATGATGTATCCATAAAAATATATAAATTTGACGAGCTTCAGCAAGAGTTAGAAGAGTTAAGGAGATTTTTTGGCATACCCAGCGAGTTAGAGGACTTAAGAAAGAGGTTGGTAAAGCTTAGGCTTATACATGAATTAGTTAGGGAATCACCAAGGATACCTAAAATACTTAGCCAGAAACATTCAACAGTGATAATCTTTCCTGAGGATGCATTAGACCAAGTCAGGGAAAACTTGTCGCAACTTGGTCTCAACTTCGAAATCCTTCATCCAGAAAGGGGTAAATACAGAGAGTTCATCCCTGAGGGTCATGCTATCGCATTCCTTGCAGCTCCCTCCAAAGATCTACTATCTATTGTTTTGACCTTTCTAAGAAAATTTGGGATCAGCGAATTGGAAATAGATCTCGGTTTGGGAATCGAAGACGAAGAAGCGAGAAGAATGCTGTTGGCGGATCCAAGCCGCATAAAGACGACTATTGGGGAGCTAGAAAGCAGGATACGTGACCTAGAAGAGAGGTTTAAGGCTGGTTTCAAACAAGAAGTGTTGAAATTGGCAAAACTTTGGTGTAAAGCTGATATAATGCGTAAGATAGTTACAGCAAAGAC
>CAZVPA010000171.1:4122-4413 GCA_964628995.1 uncultured Nitrososphaerota archaeon
TCCTAAGAGAACTCAGCGCTAACATCATGGTGATAAAGGAGAGACCTTCTAAAACAGATAAGCCTCCCTCCCATACGAAGAGACCTAAAATTCTTTATCCGCTAACATCGATATTAAGGCAGATGGGATATCCTGGAAAAGAGGATATCTTTCCATGGCTTCTAACGGGGGTACTATGGGCAATAATGTTTGGTTTCATGTTCCCCGATTTTGGTCAAGGATTAGCACTAATAGCTATGGGGATATCATTTGCTTTTGTTGAGAAGATTAGGAGAGGGGTAGAAAGACTAC
>CAZVPA010000172.1:0-4411 GCA_964628995.1 uncultured Nitrososphaerota archaeon
GGGAGTCTGGTTGCGGGTACGGCTATGGTGAGTGTGTCGGTAGGGCACTGGGATACACATGGATTGTTGTCTTTGTCGCTTCGCTTGCCATAATAGTTGTGCTCCTCTCGGTTCTGAAGCGTCTCCTATGTGTGCTTTTTCCCAGCCAAACAGCTGGGGAGTAATCCCCGAGCCTCCATTGGCCGACGGGATGTATCCGGGATCCATAGGCGTGGCGCTAGATATATATTGTTTTTCCCATCTCTTATTGGTTACTATTATTATATTGTATGGGCTGTGTGTCATGGCTTGCCTGACCTCCACACAACAGTACGTACCGCTGGACAACACTAGTGGCATAATGATTGCCCATACCACCATTGGGTTGGGAAAAGCAAACATAAGCGGATTCAGCAGGGGCGGGATAGGCCCATATGTATATGGACTAATAACAATGAACAACGCAACAACAACAATATGGAGTAGGATTATTGGGGCAATAACAAAGAACACAAGCGGGACAAAAATAGCAAACATAATGGAGACAGGAATAGGAATCGCACCAACAGACGTAGTGAAGATGATACCACTAATGGCGGTGCCACAGGGAAAAACAATACCAAAATACCTGTCGCCAGAAACACCAATATGGGCAGCAATAATGGAGCTGGCGACTGAAGCCGGGAGGCTCCTATGTGGCCTATTCATGGCAACGAAAAACTTCCTGAAAAAACTAATAGAGAAGATCGCTGAGTGGGGAATGAAACTCCTAGGGGCACTACTGGAGGTGCTAGACATTTCGAAGCATCTCTTTGCGATGACTATGATGATCTGGAGCTGGATACAAGCAGCATTTGCGGCATTATTATTTCTTGGTGCTGGATTTATTCTATCTGTTGTTGGCATTGATGTCGACTACTCATGGAACTACCTATTATTTGCTATTTCTACTAGTAATTTTGATCTTAATATTTGTGCATGTATCGCTAGTTTTGACTTTTATGGTTTTTCTATTGCGATGATTCGCATAGATGTCATTGGCAGTATGGTAATGTTCTCAACGATGTATTATCTATCAATTATTTTGGAATATTCCCTAACTCCATTTGTGCTACACTATAGCATTAGTTTAAATGTGCCATCATTCTCAAAGAGGTTGATAAAGAATGTTCAATATAAGTCTGCTATCGATTATTATGAAAGGAGTCCTCTGACTGGAGCGCTTATGGAGTCTATAGAACGTCTAGATGTGGCTGGTGCTTTCACTCTTATTCTCACACCAATAGTTATATCTACCTATGTTGCAGCATGTTTTATTTCCGAGGGTGATAGTCTTATAAGAAAGAACGACCCATTAGCCACCACGACTGGTTTAGAGTTCTATTTGATGAGTATCTCTTATAACATTTTTGGAACACTTGGGCTATCACACCTTATGATAACGAGTTCATTTAGAGAAAAATCTTATAGTAATGCAAGCTATCTCCTCGACGTATACGCATCAGCTCCGTGCTATCTAGTATTCATAGTACCACTAATTCTTGCTGCGTTATGCTCACTACTCGAGCGAAAATATCCAGAGAAGGAACAACTTATTAATTTAGCAATATTCATTATCGAGTTGGTGACTGGGTCATTATTGGAAGCCATTGGGAAAGGTTGGTGGTTTTATTTCATAGTCGGACTTCTTGTAAGTATAGCTAGTGAAGTGGTTGAAATGTTCTTGGAAAATAAGATTCATAAATTTGTTAAAAAGTTGACAAAAATGGCACCAGGTAAGGGGGCAAAGGTTATGCATGGAATTTTATTGCTTTTTCTGGTTCCAATTAATATAGCATTATACTACGCCTATATGAATGAGTTCTTTAGGTGGGATGGCGAACTTGAACCGCCAGAAATTGAACGTGATCTGGGGCGCCTTGATGCTCAGTCTAACCGCATGGCTAGGTTAGACTTTAACATCACAATAAGCGATAATTACGATTTGCACTACGTAGTCATAGACTTAGCTACTAAGGGAGGAGGATATAAACCTATGACATCTGGTGAAATTACCAATATCAATAGGGTTAGATCCAGACTATATGCCAAGGGCGTCCGAAAATTATTTACCCTCATTGAAATTAGGGTTTATCAGGGAGAACAACTAATTCTGGGCATTAGAGATCCCAATGGTGATTTCCAGGAGCATCAAATAGCACTTGGAGATTACAAAGTAATACCTTTTGATGAGGGATATATAAATGTATCTTTCTATGGCGATATCTCCATAATATATGACTTAATTGTTTACAGTAATAGCATAAAGAAAGATATGGAGTTGTATCTTGTCTGTTGGGCATGTGACTGGATTGATAACGAGGCTATAAGTGTAGACGATCCACAAACTAAAACACGAGGTGATGTTAGATATAACACTCTCATTCATAATATCAGGAAGAATTGTGAGATTTTAAGCGTGAATAGGAATCAACAGAGTATACAATGTGGATTCAAGATTAGTAATGTACTGGAGTATCGTTCTCTAATACTTTCATTTGCTAGGAGTTTAGGAATTCTACATAGTGATGCATCCATATTTATTATTTTTGTTACAGGGCAAACACAACGATTTTTAGAGCATACTTTAACAGTTAAGGTATATTGGGGCTACAGTGTGACGATTGGGGATAAAAGATGAATCCTCGGAGAAATCAGGGGGATGAGGAGAAGCACCTCGTGTATAAAGCATATAAGGAGTCTATGGATCGTTATGCAACATATAGTTTCCTTTTATCCCTAGTCTATGGTATGGTCATTGCTCTATCGCTGGTCTGGGGATCCATATATGCCTCCCTACTCTTCGTAAATTTTCTCGTGTTACTTGGTGCTATATCAAGGAACAGCTGTAGGCTCATTAGAATTTTGATTGTTGGGGTAATACTATTGGCGGCATACTTGTTTATGGATAAGATTAAGGCGCCACTGGATAAGCATCTCGAAGCTAGGAAGAGGAGCATTCTGAGAGAACTATCGGAGAGTCTCGGATATGAATTATGCGAACATGAACTTGTAGCCCAACTAGAAGGGGAACTCGATGAGCAACTGGGTGCTAATATTGAAGAATAATACTCTAAGTAATGATGCTTATGGACACGCCAGTGATGTGCTTGAGGTGTCATTCTGCATGCCCTCATATATCTTATGGTATGACAGGGAGACATTCAGCCTTGCGGCGTCAAAGATTCTTAATACATACGCATACTTCTCTGCCTGTATTAACAGCGATTTGGAGAAATTCGAGGCTTCCAAGAGTATTAAAATTACCAAAAATAATGATCTTTACCTGCTCGAGTATGGGTGTGAAAAAATCAGGATTTCTGAGTTGATGTGCCCCATAAGCAAACATGGGTCTCTTGAAGACATAATTTTCATATCCCTGGTGGTGGCCATCGCTATATGTCTCATCTGTACTGTTTTTCTTATTGATTTGGGTTACCCAAGGATATTACCATTTACATTAACTGTAATAGCACTAGTTCTTATGTTGCCGACAATATTATTGCTTGAGAGGAAGACATATAGCCATATATCACTAATTACTATAAATGGCAGGACGAATGAAGTTCTAAAATTTGCTAGACTATTGAACGAAGAATTACATTTAGAATTCATAAGAGTCGGAAAGATGATGCTCTCAGACATAACAATCAATAAGACATAGGAGTAGAGGTAGTCATATCGTCTCCGACAGCTACACTCACCAATCTAAAAAAATTATAGTGTATGGCTTTCGGAATGAATTAAAACCTCAACCTCTGCAGTTTTAGTTTGATAACGACACAAACATTATACGCTAAGAAGCGGATCGCAATCTCAGCGACGAAACCCTCAAGAGAAGGCGAATAAACAACATCACCAGCAATAGCCCTAACAGAGCAGAACAACGACTCAACCAAAGCCCTAACATTACCAACTTCAGCCCTCAAAGCCTCAAAGTTCTGCTTAGAGATGAGCCCAACACCGTCTTTTGGCTCCAGCTTGCCTCCCCTAACATCAATGTATGGAGGCAAGCCTTTATCTGGAGCCTCCTGCATCAGAGGCCCAGAATCAAAGCCCTTGTCCACCCACAATGCCATCGAAAAGCCCGGACAGTGCTATGTCGTCGAGAATCCCCTCAAGCATCTTAGTGTCGTGCTTAGAATCATAGTCCACACCAACCTTGTACACGGCATCTACCTCAGCTGAATAGGCAGCAATCACCTTAGCATACCTCTTCTTTTTGCGGCCAATTCTCCTCTCATAGTGCTTGCTAGCTCTTTCTCGACTGAACCCAGTTGTGTCGACGATGGATTTACTCTTCTTTACTTTCTTTGCCTTCGCGATCATCTCATATGTTTTCTTTATGAGTCTCTCTACTATCTTCCCTAGGCGTTTTCTCCACTCTCTAATT
>CAZVPA010000173.1:0-4363 GCA_964628995.1 uncultured Nitrososphaerota archaeon
GTATGAGATTGATGAGAGGAATAAAATAGTGTTTCTCCTAAACGGTGGGGCCCCGTAGGAGGATCTATAAGCGACTGCTTGGTTCGGGGAACCCACCAAACTAACCAATACTATTTAGTATTCAGAAAAACTCACAAGGGTATGTCTTTCATTAATTTTGTTCGATGTTCGCCGCTTCGGTTGGAGCGTCCTGGATGCGCATTGTGCGCCCCTAGAACACACCTTCCCATAAGCATGCAGTCTTTGTCCAATCTAGGTCTCAATGCTGAATGGTTTGTCTTAAAAAGAATGAACACACGTTGTGCATCGATATGGCCTGTACAGATCCTCAATTTGATATTTCACTTAAAACTTTCTTAGTGCACATTATTCTTAACTATCATGAGGGTCTAGCGTATGATTACTCCCTCATCAACTAGTGGGTTTTGATGTTTATCTAAAGGTATAAGGACAGGATTTCTTATTGGCCTATTTTTATTCCGATATAGATTTTTATTATAGAAACACTTCGGTGTGTATTATGGAGAAAAAAATATTATGCCTGGCCCTAATAGCACTAATGGCTTTCTCCCAGACATATCTCTATCCGGTTCAGACCCAACCAAATACTCCCGCTAAGGTAAGAATAACGATATACGATACGGGCCCCCTAGCGAGGGCATTGGCGGAGTTCTTTAGGGCAAAGGGATATGACGTCATCATGGTATCAGGCAGGGAGGATATTGGCGTAGGCTACGCATATATGGAGGCACTAATAGACTGGGCGGAAACAAAAATGCGAAAAACAATAACGGAGGATGCCCTATGGGGGCTTGTTAGGGTGATTAGGGGCGAAAAACCAAACAAAAAACTGCTAGAATGGTGCAGGGGACTAGGTATATCAAGAATAGACAAAAAAACAGCACACAGCATACTACTACTGATGGATTTGTTCCCAGATAACGATCCACAGGTCATAGCGACAAAATACGGATATATAAACCTGAGAAACTCACCGTGGAAAATGGAGCATTGGCTGACAAGACTAAGCCAATATGATGAAAACATGAATAAAATAGCGGATAGACTCGAGAAAATCCTACAAAAAGAAGAACAGGAAATCCCTGTCAGGGTGGCAGCGGCAGACGCAAGACTGAGGGAGGCAATGGATATATTCCGGTCAATGGGGGGAAGAATAGAGCACGTCTGGGAGAAAATCAATGCTTTCTGGGGCTATATAGATCCATCAAAAATCCCAGTACTGGCAAGCAAAGAATATATTGGATACATAGAATACCACTATACGAACTACACACTATACCTCAGGGTATCAATACCACAACAAAGGTTCGGAACAAACGCAAACAAGTACATGAACAACATACCATATAACGAAACAACGCCATGGGGACAAGGATATCTAGGGGATCCATACTCAACACTACTAATCGTGGACACAGGGCTGGACGACACACACCCCGAACTAGGACCATACCAGGACCAAGGATTTGGATCAGCAAAAATAGTATACTGGAGAGACATATCAAACACATATCCAACATCACCAGGAGATGGACACGGACATGGATCTCACTGTGCAGGAATCGCCGCAGGCCAGGGAAACCCCAATGACCCATGGGGACCAAACGCACATATGGGTGCGGCACCAAAAGTCAGTATTGGGGGGATAAAAATATTTGATGACAACGGCTATTTCGTGGACTCTAACTTCCAATTTGCTGATTATGAGCAGAACGATAGAGCAACATATCACTTCATAGTCGCGTCGAACAGCTGGGGTGGGGGAGACGATGCCACATTGAACGAAATTATGAATAATTTAGTCTCAAGCGGAATAGTGGAGGTAGTCGCCGCGGGAAATAGCGGAGCCAATGCGAACATAGGTTCACCAGGATCAGCAGATCTTGTGATAACGGTCGGTGCTATAAATGACAGAAATAGAATGGCGGAGTACTCCACAACGGGGGACACGACTACTGGAAACACAGTAAAGCCTGATGTGACAGCCAATGGTGGGAGTTCTTGGTATGTTGGTGATACTTTCTGCCCTGATGACGAAGACGGCAATGGATATACTGGTCAGGTGGGGAGTGTGGACTCCAATGATGCTCAAAACACGGCTGGTGATGATAACTATGTAGACTGGCCAGGGACGAGCATGGCTACTCCTCACGTGTCGGGTTTGGCGGCGCTAATAATCGATGCTATGGGTGGCTGGAGTGCTTGGCCAGCGACTCTTGAGGCGGCTCTTAAAGTAAAGATGATAATTCTAATGACAGCTGTTGAATTCACTAGGAGGGAATCTACATCGCAACTTCTCCCATCCCTAGATCGGGGAGGTAAAGATAATGTGGAGGGGTATGGTAGAATAAACGCTGATGCTGCCATAATGGCACTTAAAAATACATTGTCGCTTGATACAACATATACATATACTTTAGGGTCGAGTAGCACTGATGATGCCGACCAAGCAGCGGCTCCAAGGGCATGGGCTGGGCACATATATATGAGTGCGGGAACAACATATAGGATAACGCTGGATGTGCCTGATGGTGCCGACTTCGATGTTTATGTCTATGCTCCAAATCCAGACGCGTATGGACAACCAATACTGGTTGCT
The DNA here is from genome assembly GCA_964628995.1 of uncultured Nitrososphaerota archaeon. Classification (GTDB taxonomy): domain Archaea; phylum Asgardarchaeota; class Njordarchaeia; order Njordarchaeales; family Panguiarchaeaceae; genus Panguiarchaeum. The sequence continues at coordinate 2,621 of CAZVPA010000173.1, forward strand.
GCGGGGACCAGTAGCATGATTGGAGGCGATGAAATCGTGGAATTCACCCCAAGTGAGAGTGGTGACTATTATGTTGTAGTGAAGTGGATTGACAGAAGCCAGACAGATCCCTCGATCCCAGACTATCAAAACTATGGCACATTTAGTCTAACAATAACGGAGTTGGGTGCGGGATACCCAATAGTGAATATTGTCGAGCCAGAGGACGGAAGTACGGTCAAGGGTATTGTGAAGATTAAGGTCAATGCCACTGATACCGATGGGACAATATCGAGCGTAGTGTTGGATATATTCAATGATACATGGTCAACAACGATAGATATTACTGGATACTACAATTCGACTAGTGGTCTATACGAATATCCATGGAACACGACAACAGTATCGGATGGATGGTATAGCATTAAGGCAGAAGCCACGGACAACGATGGTAAAACGAGCTCTGACCAAATAAGCGTATTTGTTAGGAATAGGATACCCCCAATAATACTGGTGGATGATGATGCTGGAGGGAACTATGAAACATATTATGAGTCCGCCCTACAGGCGTTAGGCTATTCGAGGGATGTAGACTATCTCTACTGGAACAGAGATACCGATGGTCTCCCGACACAGGACATACTAGCGGAGACAAAGGTAATGATATGGTTTACTGGTGATGATTATAGTACAACTCTCACACAGGAGGATAGGGACCTCATAGCGTGGTATCTGGATAGTGGTAAGGCATTATTCATCTCGGGTCAGGACATAGGATACGACATATATAGTGATGACCCAGAATGGTTCCAGAACTATCTGAAGGCAATATATGAGAATGACGATGCCAACATAGACACAGTGAATGGAACAGGACTGGTTGGCTCAGTATTCGAGAATATATCCTTCAACCTTGCCGATGGGGATGGGGCAGATAATAATAATTGGCCAAGCGAAATAGCACCAACAGGAGGCTCAATAACAGCACTATACTACGGTACAGATCCATCCATTGGAGCAGCAGTCCAGTATGATGGGACATTCAGGCTAGTCTACTTTGCTTTCCCATTTGAAGCAATAAATAATGCTGATGATAGAGAGAAATGCATGCGCAGAGTAATTACATTCCTGCTGGGTGTACCCCCAATACTATTAGTGGATGATGACGCAGGAGCTTCATATGAAACATATTATGAATTAGCCCTACAGGAGCTTGGATATGTCAAGGATACTGGATATGTCCGTTGGGATAGGGACAAGCATGGTATACCCCCGCGATATATATTAAACAAGACACAGATAGTGATATGGTTTACTGGCGATGACTATACTACGACTCTTGTTCAGGAGGATAGAGATCTGATAGCGTGGTATCTGGATAGTGGCAAGGCACTCTTCATTTCTGGCCAAGACATAGGATATGACATATATAATGATGACCCAACATGGTTCCAGACATACCTAAAGGCAACATATGAGGCGGACGATACAAACATAGACAGCGTTACTGGGGAAATTGGCTCAATATTTGAGGGCATAACTTATTATCTAAGCGATGGGGATGGGGCAAGTAATAATAATTATCCGAGCGATATTGCCCCTACGGGAGGCTCAATACTCGCGCTATACTATGGTACGGACCCATCATTAGGAGCAGCAATCCAATATGATGATGCATTCAGGCTTGTCTATTTTGCTTTCCCATTTGAGGCAATAAACACTGCTGATGATAGACGTGACTGTATGCAGAGAATTCTAGAATTC
>CAZVPA010000174.1:0-4352 GCA_964628995.1 uncultured Nitrososphaerota archaeon
GACCAATTATCTTTTAAAGATTTAGGTCCTAAAATAAAATCTTAGGACCTAAATCAATTTAAGTCCTATACGCGCGATTTAAGGCCCTATGCGCATGCTCTTAGATATAGAGTGCCAGCCATCTTGATAACTAGGTGACAAAACTGAGACAAGCCTCTTTAAGCAGTATTATATAAGTGTAGGTGACGCTCTAGGGACAAACAAGTTTACGCCTCGAAAAGTGCCACTTAGGGACAAAAACCTAGCTCGGTAGCTGTCCATAAGCGGCACTTGTTGATACTGTTTCAGAATGTCTCCTATAAACCCCTCCTTATTTAACGTTTAATCGGCTTGTCTCAGACAAGTTACCTATTTATAAATTTAATTTTAGATGAGGTACTATAATCAGCCATATATATGTATTGCTCCCGAAATTATTCTGCGTTTTCACATATGATGTAATGGTGCTTAGAGGGGTGCCCGTCCTTTGTTTTAACAAGATTATTTTTGCGAATGTCGTTAACTATCCTTTTTATTGTTTCTTCAACTGCTATGCTAGCCTCCTTGGGCTCAGAAGTTGTTATAACTTGATCCAACAATTTCAACTTTTCGTAGATTTTTCTTTTGGCTTCCCAACGTTTCCTATACCATTCTTCATCAAGGAGACCTAAATGCTCTATATAGAAGACTTTACCGTCAATTATTATTTTGAAATCGGGAATGATTCCGTATTCTTTAAAATCATTTGGCTCATACTCGAGTTTCACGCCTATATCATCTAATGTCTTTGCAATCATATACTCTATCTTGCTCCGAACGTAAATCGTTTTACCATCTTTTAGTTTTAACACATATGTCTTACCTGGATAACGTCTGTATTTGAATAAGAGAGTTTGTCTTTTTTCAGTTTCAGACAATGATTTTATTTGTTGGAATATGGAAGCAATTCTGTCTTTTAAGTCTTTTTTTAGTAGTAGATATATTGTTTTCCTAGCTCTCGTTAATGCAGTGTACATAAGCTCTTTTGTAGTGAAGCTGCTCACTCTTGACAGTACTAGTATTACATAATAGAAATCACTACCTTGGGACTTGTGAACCGTTATCGCATAAGCTGGTGAAATGTGACTCTCTCCCTCTTTATACTCACCCTTTATTTCACGTTTAATGTCTTTCAACATATTGATTATCTTATTATTGTCATTCTTGAAGCGCCTTAATAGCTTATAGTACATCTTCTTATCTGCGCGGCTTTTAACCCTGCTTAAGGACATTTCAATTTGCCGTCTATCCTTGCTTAATTTGTCTTTAAACTCTCTGACTTCCTCGAATTCAATTCGCTCTTTTTTATCTTCTTTAACCCAATATCCAAGTGACCCATTAGGGATTAATAACATTCTTCCATAATTGCTTAGAGTTACGTATCTGTTTTGTTCATTAATTAACTTAACGTAATCACAATTTTCAATGTGCTTATCACCTAATACTAGCGCCCTGTTTATGTATTCCGCGCCTAATTCTCCATATCTTGTTGGTGTCAATATCTGTACCTTATCAAGTTCAGGTTTCTCCATATGTACAAGGTGTAACGCCTTATTCAGTAATTTGAGCAATTCAGAACTATCATCGTGGTTTTCGCTTGAGCCTAATATCTCTAACAGTATTTGCCTAATCTTTTCTTTGAGATCGTTCTCATCCAGAAAATATTCGATTTTAAAAGTTTCATCAACATAACGCTCAATATCATTTATTGGATAATCTATGCATGCAATGGCTTGTGAAAAAGCCCATATTCCTGTACTTGTTGAAAACCTTATAGGTTGTGTCAAATTGACAATAAACTTTTCACCATATTTTTCATTTAAGAAATCAATAATGTCGATAAAGGGTTTCCCTAAACCAATTGGCGGAAGCTGATTATTATCTCCAACTATTATCAAGTGCTCTAAGCTGTATGTATCAACTATACTACTTAGTAATGCCATCAATACTTCGTCAACCATAGACGCCTCATCTATTATCAGAATCTCCGGTCGGACTTTATATCCGATATCTTTTACGCATTCCTTGAATTTGCTAAAGAATCTGAAATCATTAAATGTCATGTCTATTAACTCCACTAGTCTTTGTGCCTGCTTTCGAGGGATACCGTCGTCCTCGAATGGATATGAGTATAACAACCTGTGCATTGTTAACACATCGACATCCCTATCCTGTAATAATTTTCGTTCATTCAGCCGATCTCTTATGACTAAAGAAGACTTGCCAGTAGGGGTTACGATATATATTGGCTTCTTCCCTATACGAGAAAACAAATCAACTAAGTTGATAATCGTTTCTGTCTTACCTGTCCCAGCTCCTCCAGTGATAATTAGAAGTCGTTGATTAACTGCTTTGTTATAAATAGCCTTCTGGATTTTAAGAAATTCTTTTTTACGACTATTTGATATGTCCAAGGAGTCCATTTTTCTAGATAATGATTCGAGAATATCAGAAGAATGTTTGTTAGAACTGGGATCAGGATTTGGAGGCGACTTCTTTAATATTTCCCGTATATGTTCTTCTATTGCACGCTCCATCTCTCGTATAATTTTTAGTTGATATATAGGACCTTCAATAGAATCCACCGTACGATAAATCACACAAGAAAGTATATGCTTGAAGTTATCAGTAATATCTTCAATATCAGACTTCGTGACCTGTGGCATGATGCCTCGATAAAGCCTTAAGACATTGTCCTCATTTAATGTGTTGATAAGTTCATCTTCTTTAACAGCGGTAATGCCTTCTAACAATGCTTTTTGGCGTAACGCTTCATAGATGGCTGCGATTAAGCGACCGGGAGCTTTTGGCGATGATTGTGGAAGAGACTTGGAATAAGTTGGATCGGGTATTAATGGTATATCCAGAAGATACAAATCTATATCAAAATCCATGAATTCGGTGAACCATTGTTCCTCTAAGAGATCATGTCTTGGAATATAATCATATACCAAAGAGTATACCTCGTTTATAACTGAATTAATGTCTAACTTCTTATTTCCCACTTTTCTAAGGATATTCAGTATCTGGGCATAAGTGAGGTCAATTCTGCTGAGAACCTTGATTACTGTAAATAAAGAATTCCCTCTAATTCTTGCAAGGGCAAGCATTTCTCGTAGTATTTGTGAACAATAAGTATTCTCATCCGAACCATGACGCATGCTTTCTAGTAACATTTTCAATTTATCAATGTCATCGTTTTCTATAATCCAAGTAAGTTCATCACCGTGCTGACTTAAGAATTTGTCAAGTTGCATCTCTATTTGTCTGTATTGCTTATAGTCGGCGGGATGCTTGTCAGATGTGATTATATTATACAGACCTCTTTCCTCGCCGAAGGCTATAAGCACCTTCTTTAAAGACGGGTATTCGCCTCTTAGCTCCCACATATGTTTGATAAGCCTTTTACATCTTTCAATATGTGTTTCAATGAGTTCTCTTTCAACAATTCCATGTTTTAAAGCCTTTTCCAATGACTCCAATACTTCGTATAATATGTATAATGCTTTGTCTGTCGGGATATGCATTGAAACATACTTGAAATGTGGAATGAGACTTTGCTTGTCTACCTCTACAGCAATCTCATTGAGCAACTCATCAATTTTACGTTTTAAAGCCTCATCGCTCTTCCCATCACGCATCTTAACATACTCTTGATAAGGTAACATAACGATAGTGTCAGGATCGAGAATTATCTGAAATGACCATTCTATATCGGGAAAATATCCTCCAAATTTTTTCTTTAATTTTTCATAATAGGATGAGTCAAATACGTACCGTTTTGGCTTTTTTACGTCTTTCACTAACGCTGCCCCTACGATTAAATATCTATTTCTGTCACCGTTAACTGGATTACTATAATTAAGATAGAATAAGACAAGAGATTTGTTTGGAACTATATATGATAAGAAGTGTTCAAGTCGATCTTCAAGATCAGGTGGATATCTAAGTAATCCTTCATGCGCAAAAGAAAACTTAAAACACCAAGAAAGAACAGAATGAGGTTCTACAAGATCTTCTATGGGCTTTATTCCGTCCCTTGCCTCTTTAGAAAAGTCACAAAAAGGATGTACGTGCTTTACTTTAAGCCTTCTGTCACCGAGTAAGTTGATCACCCAATAACATGGAGGAATGTAGCCTTCCTTTTTTATTATCTCACTGGCATCTTCACCGGAATAATTATGTTCTAAATCAGAATTTTTTCTTCTCTGAATTCTAGTAGAAAGTAGAGAGTAATTCCCAACACAATAGATATTTTTACGAGGCATTTCACAAAGCTTCCCATTCCAACAACTATCATGCCATGCCAGCCGAACTGTAAGATGAAGCACTGA
>CAZVPA010000175.1:0-4310 GCA_964628995.1 uncultured Nitrososphaerota archaeon
ACTATTACTGATCCTGAGAATGATAGTGTTGTTAGTACTACGTTTACTGTGTATTGGAGTGCTAGTGATGCTGCGAGTTATGTTAATGTTACTAGGGTTTATTTGAATGGTAGTCTTCAGGCTACTTATGTGCATGGTATTAATGATACTAGTAGTCATAAGTTTACTGGGCTTTCTGCTCCTGCGGACTATATTGTGAATGTTACTGTTTGGGATGCTGCTGGTAATTCTGCGTTCGATTGGATTCTTGTTCATACCAAGACTTTGAGTGTAACTATTACTAATCCAGCGATGTGGGATGCGTTTAATAGGAGTTGGGTTATGGTTAACTGGACTTATGGTGGTGCTCCAGAAAACTTCACGATATATAAGAATGGTACGGAGCTGGCTACTGTTCCTAGTACTCAGACTTGGTATAACGTTACTGGGCTTACTGAGGGTATATGGAATATTACTGTGCGGGCTATTGATGCTGGAGGAGATATTGCGGTGGATCATGTATTTGTGTATATAGACTTTACTAGTCCGACGGTAACTATTACTTATCCTGCTGATGGTGGATATGTTAATACTAGTGATGTTAATGTTACTTGGAGTGCTAGTGATGCTTTGTCTGGTATTGACTATTATAAGGCTCGTGTTGATGGTGGGGCTTGGGTGCAGACCACGAACAACTACTATGTGTTTACTAGTCTTCCCGAGGGTCTCCATACTGTTGATGTTGTTGCCTATGATAGGGCTGGAAATAGTGCTTCGGACACGGTAACATTTACTGTTGATTTGACTGTTCCAACAATAACAATAACATCTCCCACGGATGGCGCGTACTTTGCAACCAGTAAGATTTCAATTGGCTGGGTGGCATCAGACAATTATGGTATTAACACATTCAAGGTCGATGTTGATGGTAGTGTTACTGATGTTGGCGTGGTATATAGCTTCGTTGTTAGTGGTCTCCCCGAGGGTCTACACAATGTTACGGTGTATGCGTATGACCTTGCGGGTAATGTGAATTATGACACAATATCATTCTATGTTGATCTAACGCCTCCAACCCTAACGCTCAGCACACCACTGGTGATTACTAGCAACAGTAGTACTGTGACAATTAGTTGGTCGGCATCCGACAACTTTGGTGTAGACCACTATGAGGTCCGTGTGGATGGAGGCTCCTGGGTTAGGACGACGGGTACGTCGTATACCACGTCACTCGGTGAAGGCAAACACATAATGTTTATTAGGGCATACGATAGGGCTATGCTTTATACGGAGAAGCTCGTAGCTATTATTGTTGATCTTACGGCTCCGAGTGTTACCGTATATCCAGAGAACAATAGTTATGTTGACAGTACCTTCATAGTACATATTGTTGCTTCGGATAATGTTGATTATGAAAACATACTCATTAGGATTGATGGTGGATCCTGGATTGCTTTGGGTAGATCTACGAGCTATACTGTATCTGGCCTTGGTGAGGGAGAACACATAGTAGAGATAAAGGTTGTTGATGTTGCTGGTAATAGCATCAGGGTAAGATACAAGTATATAGTTGATGTAACTGCTCCAGACATAACGATAACTTCGCCTAAAGACTGCGAAATCCTGGCTGATGGCGATGTAGTAGTGCAGTGGAGCAGTAGTGCTACAGATGTAGAATACTACCTGGTCAGACTTGATAATGGTTCATGGATATATACGACATCCACGAACTATACGTTTACTGGAGTAAGCAAGGGTGCACATACGGTATATGTAGTTGCTGTTGATTATGCTGGTAATGCAAACAGTACATATGTTATATTCAGGGTTGTTATCGCACCGAGGGTTCCATCTCCGAGCCCAGCAGGTTCCTCCAATGCTGAAAATTCAGCTATTGAGAATGCAGGGAGTAAGGATGCAGGAAACATTGAGGATGAAAGGGCCATAGAAACTTTGCAGCGTAATGAGGGAGGATCTTACAAGGAGATTGTCGTTGTGGGAATAGTTATTATCAATGCTGTACAAAAGAACATAAATAAAGAACCCATAGTTACATATGTATACAAGCCAACAAGAATAATGTCTGAGGTTTTGCCCACCAAACCTGACACTACTAGGGAGAAAAGCGAGAGAAGACCAAGGATACTTAGAAAGACGAGCAACTTCAGACAATTTATTCTCTCATTCTCTCCATACATCATAAAGCCTCCAAGGCTGTAGCCCCCTCGGAGTCTGGAAATCCCTTACCTTTTCTGTTTTTTTTCTCACAAAAAAAAGCTCCGAGGGGGTGATCAGGATGCTGATGGGTAAGTTTATATCAAAACTGTTTGGTATGTCGGAAAGGGAGGCGGCTCAGATAATTAGGAATGCCCGTTTTGGGCCGAATTTTGAGAATCTTAGGTGCCCATATTGTCGCTCGCCTAGTGTTGTTAAGTTTGGGTTTAAGTCCAATAGGGCTGGTGTCAGGAAGTATAGGTGTGCGAATTGTGGTAAGATATTCAATGACCTTACTGGGACGCCTATGAATGGTAGTAAATTGTCGCTTAGGGAGTGGATAATAATAGCCTACCTGTTTTTGGTGCGGGAGGAGCCGATATTTAGTATAGCTAATAGAATCGGGAGGCCGTATCCCACTGTGTGGAATGCAGTGGCTAAGCTCAGGGAGATGAATGGCTTTGTACCACACCTAGCTGGAATACTTGCCCTCCTCGAATTCCAGCATACACTGGTTAGGAATGGTATGTAAGCCTAGGATTTTTCTCATTTGTTTTTTCGGAATAACCTAATTTCTCTTTTTGTGAACAATATAAAAGGATTCCCTAACCGAAAAGAGGAGAGGGCATATACGATAGCCACAGACGGGAAGGCCGTGGCGGCAGGAATATATGGGCCGTCATACATATCAAGTTTACAGCCCTATACATACATGGTATATTTCCTCGGGTACCAAGAAGAATATAAGGTAGTAGCAACAAGAATATATGGAGCCAAGACATAATATTCGATGGTGTAGAAATAGTATATTATAGGATATCCCTCGGATACCTCTTCGGATGTCCACGACGCGCCAACGAACACATATACTTCCTAGCATCTCCCGAGAAGGCACTAATAGACATAATATACCATAGGATGACGCCAGAAATAGGCTAGGTAATACTGGAGGCGATAGACACAGAAAAACTAAGACGAATGGCAAGAATACAAAAAAACTAGGCAAAAATAAGAACAATAATAAGACAAGAAGAGACCACGTAGATACCAGTAACAAGGCATAAATACCAAAACGAAGCGTGAACCATAAAAATTCTTCATTCCTCAACCAGATACATTATACATACTTTATAGGTGGGGAAAACACATATATATTGACATAAATATGCGGTGTATGGGTATGGATAGGAGGATATCTAGCTTTTCTATAATATACATACTCATATCGGCCCTACTGGCATCAGCATATATGGCGGCAGCAAACACACCAACACCCATACATAGCGAGCCCCAGAAGACAGTATACATATATGGAGACAGACCACTAGCAAAAGCATTCGCCAAAGTATTTTCAGCGATGGGATACAGAGTGATAATGGTAACAGAAGAAAAAAACAAAAACACAAGATTTAGAGTTAGGGCTGACACACAGAAACCCAATGTGGAGATAACAAACCCAGCAAACGGGTCCTACGTATCTGGAAACACAACACTAACAATACTAGCATATGACAACGTGAGCGTAGACACAGTAATACTATACATAGATGGAGTGCAGAAAAAAACATGGAGCGGAGCAGGGACATACGTCTATTACTGGGACACAACGGTATACATAGATGGAATACATAATGTGACAGTATGGGCAAACGACACAAGCGGAAACACAAACCAAACATACTACGAATACACAGTAGACAACACAGCACCAACAGTAACAATAACAAACCCATCACAAGGAGCATACGTATCAACAAGCCAAGTAACCGTTACATGGAGCGGAAGCGACAACTACGAAATAGACCACTACGAAATAAGCCTAGATGGAGAGACACCAATAAATGTCGGGACAAACACAAGCTATACATATTCATCAGTACCAGACGGAGATCACAATGTTACGGTATTCGTATATGACAAAGCTGGAAACGCAAACTTCAGCATCGTATACTTTACCGTCGATACAACAAACCCGACAATAACGATAACATATCCACAGTCTGGAGACTGGTTAATGGACAATAATGTAACGATAACTTGGTATGCTAATGATACTGGAAGCGGCATTGACCATTACGAGATACACTGCTATAACTCTACATGGGATTCTGGCTGGA
>CAZVPA010000176.1:0-4295 GCA_964628995.1 uncultured Nitrososphaerota archaeon
TCTTAGAAGATTGCAGGAAATTCTCGGTCATACAAGATTAACAACCACTCAAGAGTTGCAATAGAAGCAACACAAAAACCCTTAACCGGCCCCACCCGACATCGATATTGTAACGCTATCTTAAAGTCCTAGGTCGGGGATATTCTTACGTGCATAATATAGTCAATAGAAAAATTCTTATAACGGTCAATGAATAATTAGTTTTATTGAGCCATACTGGTGCTCATGTTGAGGAGGTTCGGAAAATTTGTGCCCCTGCATATAGAGATTCTAAGAAGAGCTAAGAAAAGATTTGGAAAATTCTCCAAGATCAAGCTAGGTCAAAAATATGGGTGTCAGAGTTCAACTAAAAATAAGGCTCAATGATGTTGAAATAAAGACCTCTGGTCTTGCCAACAGTGGATATGAGAGCGATGAACCAGAAATACATATCCCACTTGCACTAGCGAGAAAACTTGGTTTTGGTATGGAAAAACTGACCAGTCATAGATACAGGGTTGTAGGGTCCGATGTGAATGTCTACAGGCTCGGGAAGATAAGAGTACAGGTGATAACAGAGGACAAGGAAACACCACAAATTGAAGCTGTAGCCGTAATGGTGCCTGGAGAGTACGAGGTATTACTTAGTGACGCTCTGATAGAGGCACTAAATATCGAGATTTTAAGGCCTAAGTCGGGTATCTGGAGATTCAAAGGCGAACAAAAAGAGAGAAAAAGCGTTGAACCAGAATATTGGGTTTCATGACACCCATAGTCCTTATTCTTGAATCAGCAATTTTTGTACTACTAACTATTTTCGGGGTAAGCTTTTTATTATAAACTTTTTTTAGAGTGAGTGGTGGTTTTTGGTCTTTGTTGGGGGCGAGGATTATGAGTGTTGTTCCTAAAAGGATGGTGACGATCTTCGGCAAAAGGGTTCCCCTTAATACTGTGATATACTTCATGGTGGCATTCTTAATGATAGTGTCCCTATTACTTCCGTGGATTTCATACACCATTATTTTTCCTCCTGCGACCGTGAAGATATTGGCTGTGGAGGGGGAAATTAGGGCTAGAGGCTACCTGACTGGAACCGTGGAGGTCGTATCTGACTATACGATATATGACGCGAATGGTGAGGCCAGTATAGTCCATAATACAATTGTGGGTTATGCGCCAGGAATGATTGTCTTTTTAGTGTTGCTTATAATAATAATATCGCTTTATCTATACCTTGGTCTTCTTGAAATGGGTAAAATAAGGATTGGGCCGCGAATAATTAGGGAGGAACCCTTCCTTATTGAAACGATTGCTCTAATTTTATCGTTGGTTGTATGTTTGGTATTTGTACATTTCAGAAACATACTTGGTTTGCGTCTGTTTCAGAATAGGATTTTGTCAGATCTGGAAGACTCGATGCTTGCGAGTGGTATCGACATCTCACAAAGATATTATCACGCAAGCGTAGATTGGAGTATGCAGTGGGGGCCTGGATACATGATGTTCTTTTTCATAACGATTTTTCTCTTTGTGTGGTACATTGATAAGTACTTGTTTGGTAAAGTCCTTAATCTATCATCTTATTGGAAAGCGAGGGGGCATCTAGTATTTATTTCGTTATTAATGTTGGCGTTTCCTCTGGTTGAATCGAGTTTTATAAGTGGTTTTAGAACTGCAACCCTGACAGGGGAATTGGCATTTCTCCGTGGTGTTCATGAATTCACGGCGTTGTTTCATATATCTTACTACGTTGGGTATGAGGCTCAAATAACTGGTTGGTGGAACAGGACGATGGTTGAGTTTTCACCGGGAGTTTTTCTCTTGGTATCAGGCTTAGTAGTCTTGCTCTTCATCGTTTTCATATTGGGAGTAACCATATGGCCGAGCAGACATGTGGTTAAGGCAGAGCCATCTATCACATTGGCGTTGCCCGATGAGGAAATTCTTAAAAGACATAAGGCTCTACCGACTGCTTTAGTCTGGAAAAAGGCACTGGATTGGTCATTATCACTAATTGCGATGTTAGTACTTGTAATACTTTTCATTGGACTTGTAAAGGTGTTTGGACATGTGATAATTGTTGCCCTTTATAGGGAATATAGTGGGTCGCTTTGGACCACCCCCGCAGCCTACGTCCTAGTATCATGTATACTTGTTCAGTTCCTGCTAGTCCTGAAACCCACTAAATAGTGATCCTAATGGAGAGTGCGGAGCCAGAGCTAAAATACAGCAAGTCCGGAATAGTGGCTTTGATTCTCCTGTTTTTTGTATCAATACTGATGATAGTCTATGGGTATGTTGCTAGACTTCCAGGATTATCACTCTGGGGTTTTGTTTTTTTTATGGGTAGCGTTCTAGCATTAATCCCGATTTTTTCTAGACTATTTGCGTTCAAGGTTTTTGTCGAAAGTATGAGGTCATCAGAAAGACAAAAGGAGCTCGAGGAACGCATAAGGGTAATACTAAAGAAGCACGGGGAACTACCAGAAGAGATCAGTGATGAAGAATTAGAGAAGCGCATTAGGGCGATACTTGAGGAATCCGTGGAGTGACTAGAAGGATATTATATCCAACAGGAACTTCTTTATACTTATCACATCATCCTTATTAAAGCCTATGACTATTATTGGCCCCAGTTCTCCCCTCTTCAATATACCCATTGCCTCCCTTATGAACGACCTGTACTCCTCCATTCTTTCTGGGGTCAGTTTACGTGGATGATCCCAAGGGTTCACGTAGTCGCTCACATATATTGCCCTAATCCATGCAAGTGTTGCTTTTATGTCGGACATGACATCAATTCTCCTGTTTCTGTATACGTCATATAGGTGTGGTATATTCAGTGCCAAGTACACTCTTGCACGGACAAGCCTACATATTTTTAGGAAGTCGGATGGTAGGGCTATCGCATCGAACGGATAGGGATAGTTCTCTAAGTACATCTCGATGCCTAGTGATGCTGCCTTCTCCGAGATATTGGTAAGATCTTCAACGAGCCTACCAATTGTTTGTTCTCTAAACACACGCTCCGCATAGAAAAACATTCCAGCGCGTAATATTACACATGAACAATTGAGCTTCGATGCTATGTCGATCCAGTAATTTACCTCATCCAGGCTCTTCCTCCTAAGGTTCGGGTTTGTTGCCGCTAGGTTTATTGTATATCCTTGGATCTTTATCGAGCAGTCAAGCCCATAGTCAAATATGGTTTTCTTCACATTTGTGATGAATTCGTCGGAGTCCTCTCTGAAGTGTGGTGGGTACGCGAAGATGTTAACATGCCTAAACCCCATCATTGCTGCTTCCTTTATTGCATTGATTACATTCCTTGGGTACATATATATCGTGCTTACCCCGAGTATCGCCATAGGACTCACCTATTCTTTCTCTGGAAACTCACTAAAAAGTATCTTTTCCACCTTGTTTAGTGTTGCTTCCCCAATTCCCTCAACATCTATATCCCACCTCCGGACCTTCATTATGGCGTTATATGGGGTCTTATAGGTTCTGAGTATCCTGACAGCCCGCACATAACTTATTCCCGGAAGCCCACATAGGAAGAATATTTGTTGTTCTCTCAGCCCCCTTAGTTTTGGTTTCTGACGAATAATGGCGTACTCTCGCAACTCATCTTTGCTCTCCCGTTTTGATTTTTCCTTGGCCTCAAGATATAGGTCCCAGAGGAGTTGGGCTCCATGTAGTGAATCATAACTCTTGACGACTCTGATACCTAGGTTTTCGATGGATTTTATCGCCCCAAGGAACGCATTAGGATGAACCCCTATTCTTTCCTCGATGACGGAGTATATCCTTTTCCGTATTTTTTTCTTCCGGATGGGTATATAGATGGCTTTATCTTGGACATCTAGTCTTACCGATAGGCCCCCCTCGATCAGGAGAATCGGATGACTATACGTACTCACAAGCTCTCTCATTTGCTCCATCAAACGTGCACGACCATCTTTTGAGCCCTTTAGGGAATTCAGAAAATCCCTGACAGATTTTCTTTCAATAGCATACTCATTGGGTAGTATGATATCACCAACATCCAGCTTTTGAACCTTATAGTCTATCTTGTGCCTACCAATAAACTCTAGGAATAGCGTTATGGATGTTCTCTTTGCGGCATGGACCTCATGAACATCCACAATGACCTCAGGTATCCTCCCAAAAAGATCCATTTGGACATACTTCTTTGCCATCTCCGTCCCCTAGTCTCTCTACTGCTCATAATCGAAGACACAAAATATCTCTTCAAAACTTCATCACAAATAGCATTTTTCGTCTTTTGTTTATATGGGGTGAATATTGTGTCA
>CAZVPA010000177.1:0-4236 GCA_964628995.1 uncultured Nitrososphaerota archaeon
CTAATAAGAATGCAGGCAGACACAACACAAATCATAGCGGCCGCAACAGCATGGCTAATAATGAAGGCCATAGAATGGGCATCACGAATCCTAGGGACAATATGGGAATGGATCCTAGACCTATACCCATTCCCAAAACGAACCAAAGACATCATCAAAGGAATACTCAGGGGGACACTTGGACAAATATGCGAGTGGGCTGGAGAAGCAGCACTGTATATGGAGAGCACAATCGCGGACGCATTGAAGAACCTAGTGAAGTCAATGTTCTCCTTCCTCGCCCCAATAATAGACACAACAAAGATCTGTGTAGACACAGTAAGGAGCGAGTTCGGACACCTACTATGGAATATCTATGAGGCATACATGTGGGGCCTAATTAGAGCATATGGAAAGGAGAAAATTGTCGAAGAAATCTTGAGTGGGGAGTGGGGCCTGGGCCTAAAATTTGGATCAAAACTCGGTGGCCTAGCCCTAACAGTAATGCCCCCTCAGGAGAGGATACCAATAATAATGAGAGCAGCAAACCTATGGCTAAATCTGACATTTGTACCATATAGGGAGACTTTAAACCATTATCATGTCGGTAGAGAATTACTCTCGATGTTGGGGATAGGGTTTATCGGTTTGGAGGATTCCAGACGGGCAAGCTATGGTGGTGAGCGGGGCGATGTCGTGGGTGAATTAAAGATGAGTATAAGTGAGGAGGATATCAATGCCTATGTCGCGGCGGCACCAGACTCGGAATTCATTCTGGTTCCAGGAGAAATACTGTACTCTGGCTTCGCAATAAAGGTTTGGGAGGATAGTGTCTGGGCGGAAAAGAAGGATCCCGTTAAGAAGTTTGGAGACTTCCTGATAGATTTAAGCATTCTTCTCGGCCTACAAATGGTCTATACGGGGTCTAAAGAGCCAGAGATAAGGTTTAGCATGCATTACCCACGGGACATTCTATATCTTGTCCTCCAACTCTTAGGGGTTAATAGTGTTGGTGAGCTTGTGAACGATAGAGAAAAATTAGAGATGCTCTCGGAAAGCATTGTATATATATTGTCGAGGTTTGTGGATGTTGATGATTATGAGGAGGAAGCGATTAAGAGAGCTGTTTTCAATCCCCAAGGTCTAGGGGACGAAGATAGGCTTGTTGTTGAATCTATTGTTGAACGATTTATAGAGCGTCTTGCATCCATCGCAGATATAGATGTTAGTAATGTTGTCTTGTTGAGGGATTTCATATTGACGGCTCTTCTCAATCCAGAGAGGATTAGTAGTAGTTATAGTGAGCATGTTAGTAGTGATATGCTTAGATTTATGGGTGTCGCATGCATCCTCTACATACTGGCGACGATAGACCATATGTTCGATATGATGTCCTCCACAAAGCCTTTCGATACGTACTTGAGCTACTACGATACTTTCGAGAGAAAAGTTAGGGGGAGTATGTGTTGCGATTCCGTGGTGGATTTGTGGTGGAGTCTCAGGGCTTTCCTCACAATTTCTCCGCTATATCCCGTTACTGTACATATTAGAGATGAGAATAACAATATTATATATTCCTCGGAGTTCCTGAAGGAGTATTTCTTTGCCAGTAAGGCCATGTTTAGCCCCTCGGAACTTGTGGATTCTATATCATTCCTCGTGGCTACATGTCAAAACAAGATCACTAGGGAGTTCTTTGTCCAGCTTGGATCTGAAGGCGGGAGTATGAGAAGAATGATATCCTTTATGAGGCACTATGTCTATGCTGAGAGGTACCTAGCAGTACTGAGGAACCAAAAGATATCAATACCAGGTATAGGAGAAATACATATCGACCAGATAGTAATACCGATGCTCCTGATGGGGAGTGATGAAGCATTCTATGGGAGGCAGGACCCATCAAAGTTTGGTATAAGGATAGAGACAAAGTATGGAAAAGGCGAGAATGCACTGGGCTGGTTCAGCGACATATATCTGTGCGATATTATACCAACGATACCCTACCCAACGGATGAGAATGGAAATCTTGTTGATAGATACATAGCAAAGTTTAGAATTGTTAGAGAGAACGGCGAAATAAAAGCCATGCTGATAAATGTATATCCGTCGGTAACCACGGGGCCAGAAAGATCGAGAGTGGTGAGATATTCATCCACTAGGGACTGGAGGAGCGTGATAGAATCCCTGTACATGTATGGACTGATCGATGTAGAAGGCGAAATGGAGGGGCTTAGTGAAAGGGAGATAGTGGATCTGCTTACAGAGGAGCTGAGAGCCCATATATATGTGGGGAGAGGCGAGGATACGGATTCTGGGAGGTGGAGGATTGGGACTGGAAAGCTGGCATCGCTTCTCCTCGCATACGACTTTATAGCGCAAATAGAGAGGCTTCTAGCACAATCGGGTATTGATATATCCGGGCTTTCGAATGATCAAAGGCGAGGGCTCATATATAGCATTGCGGAGAAAATAAGGGGTATTCTGAAAGAGAAACTCTCAAGATTCCAAAACATCCTGTGGAAGTATTCCCTGTTGGGCGAGGAGGCACATTATGAGGATTTCCTAAACGATGTAGCTCTTGTATCTAAAGACATATCCATAATACCGACACCATACGCCCTAGAATCCATAGTGCTAAGCAACATTTTGACGATCTCTGCAGACAAAATATTGCCTAGAAAAGTCGGTGATGGAAGAGAATACCTATCCCTAATAAGATTTCTGAAGAGCAGAGGACCAATAACCACAGCGACAATAGCGAATATGGTACTCTCCGAGAGCATCGGACTCGCCAAGAGACTTACGAGAGCAATATTTGATACTTATCGTGAAGCACTACTGAATGGCGAGTTAGATCCAAACAGTATTAATGAGGGTACTAGGAGGAGACTTGCTGAGAGGATAATTGACATGTTGCATGTGGATGATGTCAGAATATTATACGAGGCGCTTCTTAAACACACACCACCCCACGATCCGCGAGGAGACCCCAGACTTATAGAGGAGATAGCCAGACTTATTCCGAAGAGCCTAGCAAAAAGCCAAATGATCCAATTATTGAGAACACTCTTTGGGATTCAGATACGTATGAGCAGGGGGATCCTTGAGTCCCCATACAATACGTACAGGACAGAACTACAAGAGCGCATGGAAAGTGTTGAGAAATCTCTAGTAAATGTGCTCTTAAAAATCCAAGAAGGAAAACTACGTGGGTATGAAACAATAGGTTTGCTTTCTCTTGCGAGCATAATGCTGAGGAGAGGATGGACGCAACTCCGAAGGTTCAGCCAGACATTCATGAGAAACATGGCGAAGAAGTTTGTGGCGACAAAGTGGGGTACGGGGACGACGCTCCATAGCCTCCCCGCAATAATGATACTCTCAATGCTAACCGGGATAAGTGGCTGGCCGGTGTTGGAGACAAGGATGTTGCTGGAGGCATTATCAATAATTAGCACATACGGAGACATAACACAACTGCGTGCAATATCAGACCCACAGGAGGCTCTAAATAATATACTCAGCCAATTAGAGACCATAGAGGCGAACCTACCACCGAAAAGAAGAAACATTAGGGCGGCCATATCGAGAATAGTAAGTACACTGGAAAGAGAGGGACACAGAATGGTGGCTCAGAGAATCGTTGAGCCTCTGACGGGTCTATGGATGGAAACGGTGGATATGATGCACGAAATTGCCAGCGGGGCAGGAAACCATCTGGAAGTACTTGAGAATTATCTTGATGGTGCAAGGAGCTACATAGCGGGGATCATTGGAGACGAAGGTGAAACAGTGTGGGCTAAGGAGCCAAGCGTGGAGGAGATAAAAGACGACGGAGGAAGAACAATAGGGTACAGACTTGAGGCTGGAGGACTCAGCATCGAGAATATCGGACAAAAACTATATGTGAAAGGAAATGTGGCATATCTATTCGAAATGAAGAAGGATAGAAAAACATTCACACTACTACTTGGAAACATAATGGGAATAGCGAAACTAGAAGCATTCGTCTTGAGGGACATAGAAATTCTTTAGTGTCGCTAGAGCAACCATACACACCAATGCTTGAACTTTTATGATGGTCTTTCCTTCAAGTTCAATATAGCAAAACTACACATAATGGCATCAGAGCTTGGAAGCGACGCATTGGCGATACTCCCAGAAATCCATGTTGGCTTCGAGATAGAGTACAGGAATGGGAGAATAGTGAAGAAGAGGAGAACACTGGAATTCGCGCTGGACTACATGGTCTATAGG
>CAZVPA010000178.1:0-4204 GCA_964628995.1 uncultured Nitrososphaerota archaeon
GAGATATTGTAATTCTTTTTTCTTAGCTTGTTATTGTTTCGTATAAATATGCCCCAGGACCAGCGGATGGTAGCCTACGCATGAACCCGAGTTTCACAAGCCCATCCAAGAATTTCTTGCATGTGGATACCTTTACCTTGAATTGCTCCGCCAACATGTTTGGGGAGACAACCTTATTCTTGAAGATAAAGTCCAACATAGCGTTTGCTGTTTTTTTATCCATGAACGTAGTCCGAACAATCAGTTTCCATTCTTTGGCTCTCCCGAATCGAACCTTCCTTATGAGACCCTCCAACCACTCTCCAGTGCTGGATTTTTTTAGGACTTTACGGACGACTTTTCCGTAGATAGGCATCCCGATCAGCCACTAGCTATCCTATATTGCTTGTTTTCTTAGCTCCACATATTTAAATCTTCCCACGGTGTCCTCGCTTCCTATACACCTATTGATTATGACTTCATTTAGTGTTGATACACTCTCTACGACATCAGCAAGCTTAGATGCTATTCTTACTAGATATACAAGCAATTTCCTATCTTCGATTATGTCTCCAAATTCGAAGCATAGTTTCCTAAGCATATCCCTCAGTTCCCCTACCTCATTCAGGTTTTCGTTTGCTCTCAGTGGGTCTAATGCATGTAGTGCATAGATGGAGTGACTTATTATGTCCTCACACTTATCTATAGCCTCTGCTAACTTATTGACTACCACCCCTGGTATTGTGAGTTTTTCATCCAACATTTGTTTAAGATCTGTTGCTATCTCATGTACATAGTCTCCAGCAAGTTCCAATGCACGTATTATCGCTCTATTCCCGATGATGTGTGTTGGGTTCTTAAATCCAAGGTTCAACGCTAGAGATCTGTTTATCTGGGATGCTACAAGAATCCTTAGTGCCCACCAATAATCCCTATCCACCTCGTTCTCCATATCCTCGATATGTTTTAGGAATTCTGGCTGGCCAGATATTGCCCTCTTTATGTATGCAACCATGCTCAGTAGGCTCGCGGATAGTCTGACAACAAGATTTGTAAAGTCAGTATCGAAGTGGGGCCTAAATTCGAACTCTAATCCCTCCGACTTCTCATGGTATGATGTATTAATGAACTTGACAGAGAGTTGTTTGAGTCTTTCGAATCTTTCATCCTTTATATCTCTAGTCCTGAACATTACCCTTCTTATGCCCTCCAGATACGCCGCCACGAGGATCCTATCGACGAGTTTCTCCTCTTTTATTTGATCAGCCTTTACGTCGAGCACAAGGGATATCTCTGGTGCTACTTGGGAGGACATTGGGTATAGGGCCAAACTGCCGTCCTGATTGGTCACCAGGAGTACTCTGTCTCCTCTCTTTAGGTTCATCATCCTTAGCCAGTCATGTGGTAGTGTTATTACGTAGCTACTCTTACCCAGCCTAAGTATGGATCTTATATTCGAGCTTCGCCTTGCCCTACGAATTCCTATCTCTTCACTCATTTTTCTTCACCATGTATTTACAACATAGGTATCCGTGTATATAAAATTTATTCTCTTTTTATAAATACCCGGATCAAATTGGTAAATACTAATATGTTAAGTGAAAAATCTATAGCCTTAAAATAGTTTCCTCGCGCTTCTCAGTATTTACGAGATATATTACCGTGATGGATGGGCCTAGCACCTCGATATGGAGGATATACTTTGGGTTCTTTAAATCAACAGGCATTTTGATGTGTGACGCCACCTTCCTTATTGTTTCCATTCTATCCAGTAGTTTGCGGGTGTGTATATCTATCTTCCATTTGTCATTTATGTATCTTGAGAAAAATTCTCCTTGTTTTTCTATGTCTTTTATATCTGTCTTAACTATCCTATGGATCATCCTTATCTTGGATATGCTTAGAAGTTCTCCTGCATCGAACGCTTCTGATATCCTCTTGCGAATGATGTCCGATAATTCCTCCGCGTTTTCCTCAGACTTCTCTTTCATGACTCTTCTCAGGTCTACTAGTATTAGTCCTTTCACCCCTTCAGGCCTCAGTATTATTTCCACATTTTCGAGTTCTGGGATATCCCGTTTCATTTTTTCGAAGAGCATACTCACTTCTTCAAGTGCTGTATCCCCTCTATCTCTCGGAATTATCTCGTATGAGAATAATATCCCCTCAATAATCATTATCTTTCACCAATGATCCTGATAAATCTTTGTGCATCCTTCTCCATGTAGACATTGTTGAACATCACATATATCTCCTCGGCTTGAAGCTTTCCCATTTCACTAGCCAGATTTTCCAGTTCATCATCACTATACTGGTACTTGTAGTTCAGGTAGGGCTTTCCATGGAGACGGAAATATGCTATATCCTTCACCACTACTGGTTTGTGGAAAAATGGGTCGACAATATGTATTAGCCTATCCGTACCCTCAATGATCTCACGTAAATTTTGGGTTTTCTCGAGCCATTTCCCGCGAGGCTCCCAACCAACCCATGCATCCACCCCTTCTTTTCTAAGTTCCTCTACAAAATACTGGAAGAACCCTTTCGCGTTCTCTATGTTTTCTTTGGTTGGTGAGAATTTTGCTGATGTCTGGACCACAAGTACCCCTGCGTTCAGTATCTTAGCAAACAACACATAGTTCTTCACCCAACTCTTTGTGAGATTATTCAGCCTCAAGTTCCCCACGAGACCCCTATCTTTAGCTGATAGTTTCTTCGTGCATCTCCTCCATGTTGGGGATTTGGCGTCATGTGTCAGCCCTTGGAATACCTTTATGTTGAATATGAAATCTTCTGGTGCTTCCTCCCTCCACTTCCTTACCGTTTTTTCTTGCGGGATATTATAGAATGTCCTCTGGAGCTCCACACATTTTATTGGAGACGAATAATATCTCTTTTTGAATGCACATACCCCCACATGGATGCTCATTTCTCCTCCTCTTTCTTATCGATGCTTAGGACATATACCTCGAAAAGCGATGCTGAATCGGGTAGACCAAACCTTTTCCTAAAGCTATAGTTAGGGAGAACCCTTGGCCTCTCTTCCTCAACTATACGCTCTATGAATGTTTTCCAGTCATCCCTCGTCGCCGAGTCAACACTAACAAAATACTTGTCAGCGATCTCTATGGCGGCAACAGAGTTTATAAACTCCTTTGTGTTTATCACGACACGAATGCCGTATATACAGAGAACCTTAAAGTCTTCCTCGACCTCAACGATACGGAACTCCCTAAACCCAGTTCTCTGGTCGAGCCAAGATAACCATAACACCACCTCGTATTTTTCTAATTCCACAATGCTCCTCCTTACGAATAATTCAACAATATTACCTATCTCATCTTTACTTATCACGACCCTCACTCTTAGAACCATATGGAAAAACAAAAAGAAGATTAAAAGAGGATTCGAATTATTGGGAATGCCGCTGCAACAATAGAAGCCCATAATAGGGCACTTGCGAGGGCATGTGGGAATATCTCTCTTGTGGCATAGTATGATGTTGCTGCCAAGCCCTCAGTTAGAAGTGTAATCATCATCATTCCTATTAGACCCACTATCGCGACAATAGGAAACGGTGACACATACAGGACAATGAATGATATACCCAGAATCACTGGGATCTTGGATACCGTAGATATCATTATTGACATTACCGCTGCTCTTCTCCTTTTACCACCGAATATTTCCTGGATCTGTGCCCTGAAAAGATATTCGTGACATATGAAGTAAGCAAAAATAATAGTTCCAAGCATTATGGATACCACTATTCTATCAAGCGTCATGGGTATCATTGGCACCAGTATATCACCCAAAGTTATCTGTAGAACAAACATGAATGCTCCAGCCTCCACAAGTCCCAGTAACGCTCCTCTTTCTAGATCCGCTTTAGCATAGACACATATTTTCTTACCAATATACATTATGCCTATTTCGCCTCCTCGTAAAACATTAGCCGCCACCATAAGTGCTATTATCGCTACGAATAGGTAGCCACCAACAAGAATAGGCATTACATACCCGGTATATCCCGCAAGATATACCATAGGTAGGAACTCTAGAGCCAACATAACAAGTGTAAATACTGGCCACACTATAATGCTCGCTAGTAATGATCTCTTAATCATTTTTATTGTAGGAAATCGCTTTCCTCCAGATATCATCCCTATTTTGTCCGCAAGAACAATCGGAATCATAGCAACCATCACTAACCCTATTAGTGCAC
>CAZVPA010000179.1:0-4186 GCA_964628995.1 uncultured Nitrososphaerota archaeon
GAATAAGGATTATCTAAATATGCTTATGAGGAGAAAATCCCTTATTGAGGAGTCCTCTAGACATATGATAAGCATTCTTAAGAACATCGATGAGCACGCAAAAATCTGTTTTCTTGATGCCGCAGACATCTTCGTCATGGCTTCCCCGACAGAGCCCTTTGGTCTAACCATTCTTGAAGCCCTTGCGAGAAAAACTCCTGTTATCGTAACTGATGCTGAGGGTCCACGTGAGATATTCAATGTGGAAGATAAAATCGAGGGTAAATTTATTGAGATTGATGGGGGCGTTATGGTCAACTTTTCTGATCCTAGCAAACGCGAGGAGAATTTAGCCAGCGCCATTGTGTATATGCTTGATAACATTGAGCATTTCAGAAAGAGAGCAGAGAAAGCCTTCGAGAAAATAAGAGAGAAATTCTCTTGGCGAGCAATATCGTATGAGTTCGAATCACTTTATCGTGAGGCAATGCATCTCCATTGAAACACCAAAAATAGGCTAATTTTTTGGCTTATCTTTCCTGTGCAGAGCTCTTAGAGATTTTCTTCGAACAGTCTGTCTAGCTCCTCTAGGGTCTCCCCTAGATCCAATAAAAATTCGCCATGCTCATCTCCCATATCAGTTTCAGTAGCAATATTTTTTCTTCGCTTCTTCCGTACGACAACTGCGATGCCCAACATTGTTATTAGGATCAATAGCAGCCCCATGGCACTTCGTATGGGTGGTCTAGGAGAGTTTGATATTTCGCTGTTCGAATCACTGTTACTTCCATTCCGCTTAGGTGTGTATATCACTACTACTTGATCCCAACCACAGTTACCAGCAAGATCATATACCACTATTTTTATTATGGACGTTGAGTTTATTTGTATGGTGTATTCCTCCACATTTCCATATAACACTGCTATCATTGTCCCATTCAGCTGTATCTCTATGCGGTCAATACCTGTGTTGTCCTGTACCGACCACCTAATTGTTATCTGCGTATTGTTAGTTTTAGTGCCGTTTGTTGGTTCTAATATTTGTACTATGGGGCTTGTTGTGTCAACTATTATTTCTAGGTGCTCCTCATCGTAGTTTCCCGCTAAGTCGTAGATCTTTATGGTGATGTTGTTGTAGCCCTCCCCAAGGTTAAGGTAGAAACTATCTGTCAGGGATACGTTTATGGGTGTCCCGTTCAGTAGTACGGCTATGTCATCGACACCAAGATTATCACTATAGCTTATCTTGACCAGCACCTTCGTTGAATTTATATATGTGCCGTTCATCGGTTCAAGAATTACTAGTTGTGGTGGTGTGGTGTCCACGTAGAATATCACTGTTGCTTTCCGGACTTCTCCTCTATCATCCGTAATGATTACTGTTAGGTTATGTCTACCATCGGGAAGGTTCCTCAAGACTATGCTTGTATTGGAAGCTAAAATCTCTTCTCCATCTACGTATATCCTCTGCTCAACGATCTCTCCATTGAAGAGTTTCCATGAAAACGAGGTAGTGTTATTGGCAAGGTAGGAGTTGTTATCTGGACCGTATACAAGTATCACCGAGGGAGCAGAAACACTGAAAACTGCTGTTGTGTACCCTAGGTTTCCTGCTAAGTCCTTAGTTCGCAGAGTTATCCTATACCGACCGTTTTCCAACATGAGTTCTACTTTATCGCTAGCATTATATGTGCCTTGAAGCACACCGTTTAGGAACACTGAGACATTAAGTACTCCACTGAGATTATCTGCTATGACCCAACTTATTGTTACGTAGACTGTGTCGAACACTGTGCCGTTCTCTATGGAGATATCTATCGTCGGAGATGTCATGTCAACAACTACTATGCGCCAAGACCCACCGCTATTATTAGCGTAGTCTATAGCGAATACGGTGATATTCCATGTTCCCTCGTCTAGGGTTATTTCAACACTTCTAGTTTTTCCGCGCCAATACCTAGTACCATTGACATATAGTTCATATAACTCTACACCTGATCCGGAGTCCTGAGCACTCCAAGAAACCCTTATTGTGCTTGTATTTGTATATTCTGGCACATTACCTATATTTACAAGTGGGGATGTCCAATCTACCCGGATTATTACTATGGAGCGTATATCTGGTTGTTCTGCGTCCACAACTGTTAGTTTCCAGATTCCTTCTTCTTGGAAGGTTACTGCGTATGTTTGATCCACACTAAACGTTGCTACATAGGTATCGTTTATGTAGAGCTTGACACTGCTTATCAGAGTATAGTTTAGGATAAGATCTATGCTGGATGAGGAGATATTGGCATTGTTGTCTGGGTATATTATGGATAGGTAAGCCATGTATATGCGGAGCCCCATCGACGCATTGTTCCCAGCGTTATCTACGGCCTCCACCATAATTAGGTATACGCCAGGTTCGAGGATAACCACCCTGCTTCCCTCGCTGGATGAGAATTCCCCGTATAACGTGTTGTTGATCAGTATTCTTACCAGCGAAACATCGCTCAGAGCATCAGATGCGGACCATGTCAATGTTATGTTGTCCATATGCTTACTGTTGTTTTGGGGACTCAGTATATCTATACTTGGTGCGGATCTATCCACAGTAATAAATACTGCTGATTTAGCAGTATTGTTCGCGTAGTCCCATACTATAACAGTTATGTTGTATTCGCCCTCATTCTCGATTGTAACGTTTATTGATGAGCCCTGCGGTATATAGATAATATCGTCTACATGTATCTCAGTACGCGTAATTCCACAGCGATCATTTGCATCCCAGCTGATAGTTATCTCACATTCCGATGTGTAGCTATGATTGCTTGGAGACAAAATCTCTACGTCAGGCGGCATCGTATCCACAAATATCGTTATGGAATCCTCACCAACATTTCCAGCCTCATCATATATACGGACTGTTATTAGATAGACACCATCGCTCAGTGCTAGGGAGACATTATCTTTATATACTGGAAGTGGGTCATAGTCGTTCACAATGACATACCTCTCTGAGATTGACCTGTCCTCCTGTACATCCCATTCTATGAAAACCATGTCTGTTTCAAAAACGGTACCATTATCGACCAGAATATCAACCACTGGGGGATACGCATCACAGTAAACATTGACTATACTTCTCGCGTGAAGGCCCACAATGTCGTAAACAATAACCGTGATATTGTGATCTCCTCCTTCGTCTATAGTTATTGTGCAGTTAGTCGAGTTCACGTCTGGTTGGGCGTACAGCTGGTTGTCTAGGAGTATCTCTATTTTTGTTAGGCCCATATTATCAGTGGCTGTCCACTCAACTACAAACTCCATTGGAACTAATGAATCATTCTGAGGAGACTGAATACTAACAGATGGGGGCGTTCTATCAACATATATCACAATCTCATCGTAGGAACTGTGACCAACATAGTCATATGCAACAACCCTTACCCTGTGTTCCCCCTCGGCGATATTGCTTATTGTGAGTTGTTTTGTTGCATTGTCTAGGGTTGCTATTAAGGAGCCATCAAAATAAACCTCATGTTTCGCAAGGTAAATAGAATCTTCAGAGGACCATTGAATCGTAATCGAACTATTCATAGTGGTCGTCTCATTTTGTGGAGATACTATGCTTATTGTTGGCGGATTGAAATCAACATGTATCAGATAAGTTGTACTGTTGACATTTGATGCTAGATCGTATGCCTCTAGAGTAATGCTGTGAAGCCCTTCGTCACCGAAGCTTATAGCCTCTGTACCGTTGCTACTGTATCGTGTGGCTATCGTGTTGCCGTCTAGAAGTATGACAACTTTATCTATGTCGAAATTGTCCTCAGCGAACCAATCAAAACTTATTTCTGATGAGGAGACCCAGCTATTATTTCCAATCGTTGCCCAGATATTAGGCTTCTGTGTATCAATGTATATTGTAAGCTCCATGGTCCCATAGTTACCCCATATATCCATAGCGGTTATGTTGATTATGTAGGTCCCATCAGAAGGGAATGTATGGACGAATGTATGGCGACCCTTATTCCTACTACTATAGATCTCAGTACCATTCGCGGTTACTACTAATGAGTATAAATCATAGTCATCATAGACATCAAAATCGAATGTTACTGCAGAGGTATTATGATATGTATCGGATGCTGGAGAGTAACCTGTGATTGAGGGAGGAGTCCACTCCGGCCCACTTTCTATCAGATAGGGATTATAGGTATAG
>CAZVPA010000180.1:0-2717 GCA_964628995.1 uncultured Nitrososphaerota archaeon
GCTTCTTATAGCTCCACTCATGGAGGACTACCCGTTCATATCATTGTCCTTTATCACCGTGATTACCATTATGGGGGTGGTCTTCATATGTCTGTCAGTGTTATCGTCGATTTATCCCGGTGTCATCCCTACATTCGCAATATTTCTTGTTTTCCTCCCCGCAGCCTTGGTGCTGATCCCCATTTACAGGATAACCCTTAGGAGGGGGTGGGTACTGTACCATCTGAGCCTAAGAGCTGATTTCCTCCTGAACAGAATAACTATCGAGAACAATTCTATAGTACTACCAGAGAAAATGAATCTGGAGTATGGAGAACTGGAAATATCAAGATGTGGAAGGATCATCGGGAGGCACAGTGTCAGGTTCACCCCTAGGTCTAAGGTATATACTGATAGACTCCCGATCCAAGGGGAGTTCACGATTATTGCTGACGGGAAGGGCGGAGTCTATATAAGGGCTCCAGCATGGAGGATATTGGAGGGGAAATATAGGTATTGTGATGAGGAACTCTACATCATATGCCTGAGGAGAGGGATTCTGAAACCGACATATAGAAGAGTAGAGGTGGGTTCTGGAGACAACATAGTATGTTTAGATATCAATATTGGGGGCCTAGGGATATCTGGGAAAATGGGATATGTTTCATCTGGTGGAGAGGGACAGCCCATGATGCTGAAGCTTGTTCTGAGGGGAGGGGTTGGATGTGTGAGATCACAAATGGTACTAGTGGAATATAGCAAGAGTGAATTACCAACCAGTTTTTCACGGATCCTAGCACCAAACATAGATAGGGTCGTACTGATACTCCATCCAAAATCCCTAACCTATATAACGAGTAGCCAGTCCATATGGGACGAACTTCTACTCTTCCTCGGTGTAGGGAGTAAACCTATCCTCTGGGGCAACATCACACTAGACATAGAGTTGGTGGGGAGGAATGGGATATCGCTCAGAGGGTCGGACAGTATAAAGCTGGAGTTCGAGTAGATGCCCAAAAATTGGATGTATAATATGATATGGAGGAACAGGGCTGGGACTTAGGAAGAATCCTTAATATAGACAAATTAAGCAGTTAGAATGGTAGGAGGGGTGTCTCCCATACTATATATAGTGGCCATCATTGTAGTAATAGTATTGTTGCTGTTGCTTTATCTTCTCCTAACGAGGGGACGGTGCCGTCATGAGTGGCGGAGGGTGTATAGTGAGACTATGTGGGATTCCAATGTTAGGGTCATCGTATACCAATGTACTAAGTGTGGGAAAATAAGGAGAGAATACAGGCCAACATAGGGGTCTATATGAACGCTATTGGTAGGCTTATGGAATATCTGGATAGGGAGAATGCTAGGCCTATAGCCATAGCGTCGGCACCAGGGAGGGTTGATTTCCTCAATACTCATCAGGACTATAAGGGTCTCCCGGTGGTTCCTATAGCGGTTGATCTGAGGATCTATATGGCGGCTATCCGTATGGATGAGGAAAAGTTCATTGTTGAGTCCCTAGACTTAGGCTCTAGGGGGGAGTTTTATCCCAGCTCCAAGCCACGTGGTGAGGGATTTGTCAGGTACTTGGAGGCATGTATGGTTGCCTTAGAAAAAACAACAGGTATTCATGTGGGTGGGGGATATAGGATAATTATTAGTAGTGACATACCCATCGGTGGAGGCATGGGCAGTAGTGGTGCCCTAGAGGTGTGTTTCCTTAAACTAATAACGCACATAAGCAATATCAGGGTCGATACCCAGACGCTGGCCGAGACAGCATTCATAGCTGAGAATAGAATACTGGGAATACCGTGTGGGAGACTCGACCAGTACGCATCTGCATTTGGGGGAGTAATAATGCTCATACCCAAGTACCCACCAAAAATAGAGAGACTTGGAGAACCACCACTAGAAATACTCGTAATAGATAGCGGGATCAAGCATAGAACGGAGGCAATACACCCGATAAGGCAGGAAGAGATAATGCGGGGCATAAAGGAAATACTCGCGATGGACATACCGGACGGCCTCAGGAGAAAACTCTCCGGAAAAATAGACGATATAAAGTGGAGCGAGATCACGGAGGAAGAACTCAAACCATACATCGAGAGGATAGACTGGACAAGCGCTAAGAGAATACTGTTCACGATAAGGATGAATACACTCACGGAGATAGCAGTAAGGATGCTCAAGGGAGAAAAACTAACAGCGAGAGATAAGGAGTACCTGAAGATCATGGGAATAGATACGGGAGAAGAAAAGGAAATACTCCCATCAATAATAAACAAGCAGCATGAACTACTCAGAGACCTATACGATGTAAGTACCCCCGAGATAGAGGAGATCATCAGGAGTGCGCTCTCAGCAGGGGCCAAAGCAGCAAAGATTAGTGGAGCGGGACTTGGGGGATGTATAATCGCGTTTACGGAGAAGAAAAAAATAGGGAATGTATCGAAGGCATGTATGGATGCTGGCGCACGGAGAGTCTGGCATGTACATATTGATGTTGGAGCAAAAATAGAACCAACCCACTCCACGAGCACCTAAAAATAACCCATCAGTATTCAGATAGATAACATTCCGTTTAAGGATGATAATGACATTGTTGAAATGAAAGGATCTCTTTTAATTTTTGGAAGACTATTTTACAAATTGAGATATGAGAATGTTTTTATCTGGCGGTGGAGGGATGTGGGTCGCATAATCTCCCGAATTAAGATCGCAGGTAGGGA
>CAZVPA010000180.1:2727-4162 GCA_964628995.1 uncultured Nitrososphaerota archaeon
TGTATGGGCACTGTTTGATACGGGCTCGCAACGAAGCTACATTGTTGACGAGCTTGCAGTGGGGGTTCCTAGGGTAAGGCTGAAGAAACCCTACACGGTTGGTATTGGTGGCAGATCAATTGTGGTACGGGAGGAGTGTATTTTGGAGGTTGAAGTCGATGGATATAGCATGACTCCGAAAGCATCCATAATCGACAGGCCATTCATTATCGAAGGGAAGAAAGTGGAGGCGATCATTGGTGCCACAGCAATGGAGGAGTGGGAAATAACCATCGACATGAAAACCAAGAAACTAAACCTAGAAGGCCTAAAGAGGAGAGAATTCACGGAGTTGTAGGGATACCCATATACCATTTGTCACAATATCGCCAAGAAAAACGGGAGATGATATCACTTCTGGCTATCTGGCCTTTATATAACCCCATACATAATATTGTATTGTGAGACTTATGGCGATGGATTTCGGTCTCAAGATACTATTCGACTGGTACTGGAGATTATTCCTAGAATATCTAAGTATGATAGGAATTGTCGAAACATCAATAGAATCCGAGGCGATAGGGCCCATAGAGGTGACTGTACAGAAGGGTCCACTACGGATAGACTACCTGATAAGGATTGAGGACAAATATATAATCATAGAGTCAAAGAGCGGGAAGGACACAATAACAAGCGAGGACGAATACAAATTGATACTATACTCGGTAGGGGTGGGGAGAAAATACGGGATCCCCGCACATAAGCTATATGAAAGACTGCTGATCGTCATACTTGTACCATCAAGAGAAAACATAAAAGTACCCAAGAAAAGAATACAGAGAGGAATATATGCATTAGAAATACCATTGAACGCGATAGCAATATGTGTTGAGGAGGCAGAGATACCTGAGGATGCCATATGGATAACGATGATCTCTCCCAGACTTAGAAAGAAACTCCTAGAGCATGCACTAGAAAAGAGAAAAATTAAAATAATAGGGACACTAATACTATTAGATAGAGATATAAGGAGAATTATGATGAGCCGAGAGAAAGAGATAATCAGAGAGGCTATCAGGGAAATAGGTGAAGCAGTGGGATATGACGAACTCCTCACAGTCATCGGCGAGGCAATGGGGTATGACGAACTCCTCACAGTCATCGGCGAGGCAATGGGGTACGAAAGGCTTATAGAGACGATCATATCGATCCTAAGGAAAAAAGACAAAAAACTAATAGAGAAACTCAGGAAAAGACTGGAACGACAATAGAATTTTTATATTATCTAGAGTCTATCCACTGAAGAATTGACAAGGGTACATATCCAAAGCCGCAACAAGGATATGTTTTTAAGACACATCATCGACCTCGTGGGGTCCCACAATTCCATGCACTAAGCCATAGTCAACTGTTGCCGTTTTCATAGACATTCATAGACAAACATATACAAACAAAA
>CAZVPA010000181.1:0-2846 GCA_964628995.1 uncultured Nitrososphaerota archaeon
GAGAAAACATAAGCATTTCTCATCCAGCAAGGTTTATTCTTGTAGGCACTATGAACCCTGAGGAGGGAGACATAAGGCCGCAATTATTAGATAGGCTCTCAATTTGTGTGGATGTTTCTGGTATAGAGGACCCTAAGTTGAGAGTGGAGATTATAAGGAGAAATATAGAGTTTAGTAGAAATCCCATGAAGTTTCGGGAAAAATATGAGAAGGAACAGAGAAATATCAGAAAGCGTATTGAGTACGCCAGAGGGATAATAGATGATGTGGAAATACCCGAATACATAATGCACATAATTGCCAGTCTATGTAGCCAACTAAAGGTTGATGGTCATAGGCCAGATATAGTCATAGCGCAAACAGCTATGGCGCTTGCAGCTCTTGATATGCGAAAAACTGTGGATGTATCCGATGTTCGCTTAGCATCATTTCTTGCACTTATACATAGGACTCGAAAAGGTGGATTGCTTGAACCTCCCTCATTTGAAGAAATACATGAAGCCTTTATGCGTGCTGTTAAAGGTGTAGGGTCAAAATTTAAGATTAAAATTAGAGTAAAAGAAAGATCGCCTTCAGATTATATGAAATCTATTATGGAGGTTCCACCCACGATAAGGAACAAATCTCTAGAGTTGGGATCAAAACATTTTTTTCGCGATAGTGAGACATGCTTAGATGAAGATACTTTTAAAAGGTTGACTAGGGGGCTCCCAAAATACACGAGTACCTCTGCAGAAACATTGACGAGTGACACAAATGAAAGAAGGAGGAGTATATTAGGATATATGAAGGGGTTTCTTATTAGACTAACCAAGAAGAAAGGAGAGAGTAGGTCTATATGTGGATTTATAGAAGTACCCTCAGGACCAGCGACGGGTGGTGGAATATCATTCAGATCTTCAAGAGCTCCACAGAAACAGAAACCATCTCCAGCAAGATTGAGAAGAGGGCATATAGGACTAGCAAGGGTACAGTTGACGAAATTTTCATTCCCAAAATCAAGAATTATCCGCGTAAGTGAATTAATGAGCGCAGATGTTGGCGAGTCATCACCAAAGAGGAGGCAGATATTTTGTAGAAGCAAGACCTATGCTAGAGGTAGCTATCATGGAATCAGAGGCTCGGTAGCCTATGGATCAAAGGGACAGTATGTAACATACATAAAGGGGCATGATTACTCAGGCAACATAGCGATCGTACCTACAATAATATCAGCTATCGCGAATGGGAGGAGAAGGATAACTATCCAAGACCTAACATATAAATTGATGGCGGGAAAAAGAAGAATGCTTCTGCTTGTCGTGTTTGATTGTAGCGAGAGCATGCAACCCTACGTACTAGTCCTATTAAAAACACTATTAAAGTTTCATAGGATAGCTTGGAGGATGAGGAATCTTATTGGGCTTATAGCGGTTTATGGTCAAAAATCAAGGGTCCTCATATATCCAACCACAAATATAAATAAGCTTATCGGAGGTGTACTAAAACTTGAGTTTGGTGGAAAAACACCCCTAGCAGATGGGCTACTTAGAGCTTATAGACTTATTACCTCAATGAAAGTAAAATACCCTGATGTCATCCCAAGAATTCTACTTTTTTCAGATGGTATTGCTAATGTAGAGTTAGAAAAACCAATATATACTTACTATAGGGAAATGTTAGTGTCTCCAGCACAGGCGGATGTCCTATCGGTAGCTAGAATGCTAGGAATAAAGAAGATAAAAGTTGTTGTCGTAAATCCTTGGCATATGAGAGAGTGGCCAAGCAAAATGTTTATATCACCAACAAAACTCCTGATAACCCTTGCAAAGATGTCTGGGGGAGTATACCTAGGTTTCAATATGGAGGAACTGCACATGTATAGGCGCCCAGAAGACATCATGGAACTTCTGAATGAAGAAATACTAGAAGAAATGGCACAAGAAATACTAGATGCAATATTTGAGTCACTACTTAAAACCCTAATGATAAAGGAGGAACAACAAAGAAAAATTATAAGCATAGAATAAAGTTGGAGGCTCAATTTGTCGCAACATGGCAACTGTCGGGCTAAATGCCAAGTTTTTCGTTCAATCTAGACACACTCATTGAGATAAAGTAGACAATCAGCATCGAGGCCAAAAGAAAACAAAAACCAAAACAACGGACACTTCCACAATATCATTCGGCTTGATGTACCAAGCTGAGAATTTTAGAGATCTGTCATGTTTTCTGTCATGGCTAGTGCTTCTTCTCTAGTTACTTGGTAGATGCCTGTGTTTAGCGTTCCTATTCTTATGATTCCGGGTGTTATTGATATGCTTTGTGACTTGTGTTCGTCATGTAGTGCTGTGATTGTGTGGGGTCTTAGGATGAGTATTGCTTCCTCCCACTCCCTCAAGCCTAAGTATCGGAATAGTTCATAGATCGTGTTTCTCCTTCTTGGGAAGTCCCTCCTCCCCAAGAATATTCCCATGGTAAGTATTGTGTGGTTTCCTAGGCGGATTCTGTATCTTTTCTCGTACTTCGGTAGCTCGGCAATTATCCTCTCAGCACATGCGGACATGAAGTCCCTCAATGACATGTCCTGATCTATCATGTGTGATATGTCGGGTATCATGGAGGCCATGCGTTCCACAAATTTGGCGTATGCGAGGGGTTTCAGTGATTTCTTGTCATTAAAGATACTCTCAAGGATTTCCAGTAACATATTGGGGAAGGGCCTATAATCCCAGAGTACTGGTAGGAAATAGATAATACGTTCCGTGAGATCCTGGAACTCCGAAACCTCATCATCTAGCGCATTCAGGGCACCATACCCCAGCTTCTCCCTCAGATACTTATAGAACTCATGCTGGCTCTTAAAT
>CAZVPA010000181.1:2856-4108 GCA_964628995.1 uncultured Nitrososphaerota archaeon
TCTTATTCTGAGGCCACTAGCAAGCTCGGTCACCTCCCAAACATGTAGATCAAAGCCCATAAGCCTCCTTATGTCCCCTTCTGTCTCTATTGTGACATCATCGGGGGCTTCACGAAGGGGCGGCGTATTATGGCAGAAAAACATGTAGTTATCATCAAGCCCAATAATGAATGGTAGTGTCCAACCAAACGATGAATGCCCGAGGATAATTATGTACTCCCCACACTTCCTAACACTATGAAAATGCTCCAATGCTTGGAGGAATGTAGCATAATGGTTAGGCCTAGCATTCCGTATAAACATTCTCTTGGCATCCTTAAAGCTCTTCGACTTTAGGTACGCGTATAATAACTCAAGCAGTTCCTCTGGGGATGATATCTCCAATGATACCCCCACAGGTACCCAACTATATTAAAGTCTGTATGGTTTTTTATTGATAAGCAAAAGGCCACCACCAAGAATATTAGTAAGAAGCATCCAGGTAGGGCTGATCCCCGAAAAATAAATGAATTCCGCTTCGACCAGATGAATTCTAGAGTCTAACGACCAAGAGACCAATCGCTTGAGAGGCCAAATATATAATTGAAAGAAAAGACAACCATTTTTAGCCTAGCATTTCCTAATTATCGGTGAGGGAAGTATTATGAGACAGTTCTGGATTCCTCGCTAGATATTGTCTAGTTCTAATATTACTTAGGAGTGCCCCCAAACCCTGCTTAATTGTGTTTTTTCATTTTCTAAGTAATACTTTTATAAGAGCAAAGTTTTTCCTATCTTCTAAATACCGCATACTCAACAATAAAAAACTTTATATAATCTTAGATTAGAGGAAATGAGGGGCTTAATTATGGAGACAAGCATGAACTCTGAGGATAAGTATATCACCATGGCTTTCCAGATGTTCGATGATGCGATAAGACTGCTTGAGAGAGGAGATGTGCTTGATGCCGCCGAGAAGGCATGGTGTGCTGTAGAAAATGCTAGGAAGGCTTTTCTAATAGCCATCGGGGTTCCCGAAAGTAAGGCTGGGAGTGTTGAGTTTGGTGTTACATTTTTTGTAAAGGTGCTCAGGAGACTCAACCGTAGGGATCTTGCTGATAAGTATTATAATTTCGATTATTGCCTACATGTCAGGGGGTTCTATGAATCACAGATACCATTCGAGATTCTTGAGGAGAAAATATCCGAGGTGAAGAGGTGGATGGAGGAGGTTTTCAGGTTGAAAGATGAAATAAGGGGGATTGATTTTAGT
>CAZVPA010000182.1:0-4031 GCA_964628995.1 uncultured Nitrososphaerota archaeon
AGCTAACAAGAATACCTGCTAGGATGGCTATTAATGTGTAAACAAGCATATACCTAGAAAGGTTTCTCACAACCATTTCTACCCTTCTCATACCCCCCGCCTCCATAGCAAGCTCTAGGCACCACCCTAATCCCAATACAAATTTAGATCCTTTCATATGACAAAATATTCATATGAAGAAATAAAAATATGATACATTTACATTATTTTGTTGAGAGGTGGATAATGTTGAAAATCAATGTTATTGAAGAAATCAGAAGAGTCTTCGAGGGCAAATGCCTGGAGGATATAGAGGAGTATTTAGAAAATGTGTTGATCAAAAAGCCCCAAAAAGAGGATATCAAGAAATGTTTGCTCCTCAAAAAAATTTTCTCGAATCCTACCAGAATATCAATTTTATCGTTGCTTGCCCAAGCACCACTCCCTGTCTGCGCATTGGCCGTAATCTTAGGAAAGCATCAGACGCTAATATCACACAACCTGACAGCTCTTAAGGAAATGGGAATCATACACGAACAAAGAGTAAAGAAATATAGGATATACTCACTAAACAAAGAAAAGATTAGAGAGCTCTTTGAGGACATTTGTTCATTTCTAAATCTAGGCAGAGATAAATAAAGAAAAAGTCAATACATCATGCTCAGCATGCTCAAATCCCGTGGCGAAACAGTGTGACAGCGAAACCGAGGGAAAGAGCTGCCAGTCTAAGCCCCAAAATAAAAACAGAGAATACCTCAGATGCACAAACGCAATGCGAGGCAAGAAATATCTAACGTCTCCTGCGAGAAACTGCACAGGAACTGCACATGTTTTTGGTGTTTTGTTGGCTGAAATGAGAACGGGCTCATCCCCCAGCTGTTTTTGTTTCCGTTTTCCTTTTTCCTCGACACTGTCTGCTTATCTAATCTCCCCAGTGCTGATCGACGAGTGTTAGAAGCCACCAAAATTGGCCAACGAAACTAATTTTGCGACCTGTTTTTTGTGCTTGATTAATATTTTAAATAATAGTGCAATTTTATTTGGAATATTATAATCATATTTGATGGGTGACTCCTATGAAGATAGCTGTGGCGTTAGAAAATAATAATGGCTTAGATTCGATTGTTGCGTATAGATTCGCCCGTGCACCCTTCTTTGCGATAATTGAGGTCGAAAATGGCAAAGTCAAAAAATTAGAGATCATCCCTAATAGCTATGGGGGAGGTGCTAGAGGAGTGGGTCCTGCTGTAGCTAATTGGCTTGCAAACATGGGGGTGAAGATCGTTGTTGGCCCTCATATCGGTCCCAATGCGGCGATGGCTCTTAGGAATTTAGGAGTTGAGTTTAGGCAGGTTAGTTCTGGTACTCGTCTTGCGGAGGTCATGAGGATTCTTGGTTTCTCTATGTGACCATTATGGGGGAACCTATTGAGATTGTTGTTGCGAGTGGGAAGGGGGGTACTGGGAAAACAACCTTCTCTGCTTTTTTGATTTCATTTTTTGCTGAACGAGGAATTGGTGTTGTTGGTGTTGATGCTGATGTCGAGGCTCCAGATCTATTGTTGGCTCTTGGCGGTGCCGAGGAGGAATATAGGGAGGATGTTTATGATAGTCAAGTAGCTGTGATAGATTATGATAAGTGTGTTTCCTGCGGAATATGTTTTGATTCCTGCAGATATGGGGCTATTGAGTGGAGGAATGGACCCATAGTGATAAATGAGATGTGTGAGGGATGCGGGTTATGCAGTATGTTATGTCCAGTAGGGGCTATTAATGTGAAAACAATAAAAACGGGTTCTATTGTTTTTGGGAAGACAAAATACTGTGATGTGGTGACGGGAGAACTTGAGGTTGGCCGGAAACATTCGGGTAGACTTGTAGAGATAATTAAGAATAAAGCTAGAAAGTTTGATCCTAGCTATGTTGTTGTCGATGCGGCTGCTGGTACTGGGTGCCCAGTCATCTCATCGATATCTGGTTCGGATTTCCTCGTTGTTGTTGTGGAGCCTACTCAATACTCGATAAGGACTGCCAGTAAAATTGTTGAAATTGGGAAGATATTCGGTGTGCGGATGGGGGTTGTCATAAATAAGTATGATATGAACAGAAGTTTCCTAAATCATATTTATGAATGGGCATCTAAGTTGGGCATAGAAATACTTGGAGAAATCCCATTTGATGAGTCTGTTATACGGGCATACTCTGAGATGCGTAGCCTCATGGATTTTGCTCCAGATTCACAGGCGGCTAGAAGCATGAGGAGGGCCGCTGAGAGATTGCTGGTGATGCTTAATGGTTAAGAAGACGATGATTGTTTCTGTTGGTGGCGGGAAGGGAGGCACGGGAAAATCTTTTATATCTATAAATATTGCTTCCGCTCTTGCTATGAAGGGACATAAAGTATTGTTGGTAGATGCTGATGTTGAGTCTCCCATAGACCATATGCTATTGAGTATCAGGAGAGAGAAAATTCTTGATGTTTTTGGTTTTGAGCCAGTAATAGTACCTACGCTGTGCACGGGGTGTGGTAAATGTGTGGAGATGTGCCCAGCCCATGCTTTGGTAGGCAAAAAGGGTGATATTCCAACGCTTATTAGTGAGCTCTGTGAGGGATGCGCAATATGTATGTATGTGTGTGATGTCAAGGCCATAGAGGAGGGGAAACGTAGACTTGGAGCAATATATAGAGGGTCTAACGGTGAGCTAGACCTCATACAAGGGGAGGTAAACGCAGGGGTTAAGCAACATATATATGTTATATTATATACGCTTAGAGAGGCATCAAAAGTTTTTGGGCACTATGATTTTGTCATAATAGACTCGGCCCCTGGGACTGGAGCTGGAGTATGGCTTACGCTTCGGGAGGCAAATCTAGTTATTGCTGTAACAGAGCCAACGCCTCTCGGTGCTAGGGATCTCGAGATCTTCCTGAATTTGGCCAGTAAGCTTAATAAGGATGTGGTAGTAGTTCTGAATAAAAGTGGTCTCCCAGGTGGGAGGAGAGAGCAGATAGTTAGGATCTCAGAGAAGTTCTCTGCTAAATTGTTTAATGTGTACTACAGCTATGATGCTCTAAGAACATACATAGATAGTGTACCAATTGTGAGGATGCTACCAAAATCTAAGGTAGCACTAAGCATATTTAGGATAGCAGACCATATCGAGAAGCTATATAATTCAAGATGATAACTGCTGAAAAGTGATTAATGTTTTTGGGTGTCTCACTTGGTGAATGAGAAAAAACCAGCACCAACTGGCTTTGATCTAAGCAAGAAGATAAAGGAAAATCTGAGCAAAATAAAATATAAAATCGCTGTGATGTCTGGGAAAGGAGGTGTTGGTAAGACAACAGTAACAGCCAATCTTGCATATGCCTTAGCTATGAGGAACTATAGGGTCGGTATCCTTGACGCAGACATATACGGCCCCGATATACCAATAGCTCTCCGAATAGAGGATAAAACACCGAGGGTCGAAAACGAAATGATAATTCCGTTTAAGGGGCCATTAGGAATATCTGTTATGTCCATACAGTTTCTCCTTCCAGAGGAAGACTCACCTGTTATCTGGATGGGTCCTCTTGTGGCTAAGGCGATAATGCAGTTTCTTGCTCAGGTTAGGTGGGGGGAACTTGATTTTCTTCTCATAGATCTTCCGCCAGGTACGGGGGACGAAGTATTAGCGGTGATGAAGAATATTCCAGATTTGACGGGGTTGGTGATCGTTGTTACTCCGCAGAGAATAGCTCTTCATGACGCTAAGAAGGCTGTTGGTATGGCGAAGATAGTTGGTGTTCCCGTACTCGGAATAATAGAGAATATGAGTGGGTTTAGGTGTCCACATTGCGGGAGGATAACATATATATTTGGTAGGGGCGGAGGAAGGATCACAGCAGAGAAATTAGGGATACGGTTTTTAGGAGAATTACCACTAGACCCAAGAATAGTTGAGTTGACAGACGAAGGAAAACCGTTTATCACGGAGGATACAGAAATATCCAAAAAATTCAGTGAGGTTGTAGATAACCTAATAGAAAGTATTAGAACTATCCAG
>CAZVPA010000183.1:0-2562 GCA_964628995.1 uncultured Nitrososphaerota archaeon
ATCGGTCGACCACTCAATAGATTCCTTTCTCCTTCTTTTAACAAGTAGAACTAAGACTATGACAGCAAACAGCCCTGCAATGGAAGTATATGCTAAAAGAGTTATCATTAATTTTTGCTCATCAGCGGATATGGTGCTAGAAGTTTTCTCGATAGTGGTCTTGGTTTGTTCGT
This sequence comes from uncultured Nitrososphaerota archaeon, assembly GCA_964628995.1. Taxonomy (GTDB): domain Archaea; phylum Asgardarchaeota; class Njordarchaeia; order Njordarchaeales; family Panguiarchaeaceae; genus Panguiarchaeum. The sequence continues at coordinate 174 of CAZVPA010000183.1, forward strand.
TACCTTTTGATATATCTTCTAAAACTTGATGAACATGAGATAGCTGTTGATCATTTATTTGGGATAGTCTTTCCAGATATGAGGCCAATGTTATGTTAAATGCCTCCGAGGGAATACTTCGAGCCAGCATCTTTAGACCACTCTTATAACCACTTATCCCCAACTCATCTATTAATTTTCGCAACTCTTCACTAAATGTCACATTCTCCAGAATTTCTTCTATTTGCTTGTAAGTTAATCTTGGGATTTTTTCATCCGCGATCTCTAGCTCTTTAAGATACTTGATCATTTCTTGGAGACGCTGATTGGCAGCACGTAAAGTGGATTCAGCATTCTCCAAATGTTTTATCATGATATCCTTACGACCTTTAGCAGCGGCTCCGTAATACTTGGTTAAGAATGCAGTCAAACTGCTCATCAAAGAATAATAATCCCTTAATGCTTCGGCTAGTCTTTTTTCGGCACCTTCGGGAAGGGAGTCAATTATCTCATTTAGCGCTTTGACATCGGAAATATTATATATTGCATCGATATTGTCGTTTAGATTATCATAATCTATGTCTGGATCGTACGCAGATAGATAAAGGCCAAAAGATGCTCCCCACAAAACAAGACTAACCAGTTTCAAAATTAGCGGTAAAAGGGGAGAAACCGTCCCACCTGTTAGTATTACGCTGAGAACGAGCGACAATATTCCCGCTACCGCACTTGTTATTGATGCCGCAAACCAATGACCAAGTTGAGTAATTTTATCTTCAGGGACATCAACTTCAATATCGAATTCCTTCGAAAACAGCAGTTCACCGGTTTCTCTATCTAAGACATTTATGGAAACCTTATAGTCGGTATTCCATATTGCTGATAAAGGTGTTGCGACCGCTTTTCCTACTTTCAGTAAATTAGTAGCTCCGAAAAGTATATCGGCGAAAAGGTCGAGATTTGCGCTTATTATGTTTGCAATAACTTCTAACGTTTTATGAGAGGATATTTTCAGTAGATTAGGCGGTGGAATCCAATTCCAATATGTGCTTGGAAGATCTATAGTAATTGACGTATAAGATCCACTATCAAGGAGGAGGTTTTCTGAGAATAGAAATGGCTCGTCCTCAAAGGGTGATGGCTCTAACGTCCATTTCCCGATAAATATATTCCCATGTTCAAGAGGGTGATTCTTTGGATAGAAAAAGCGGAGTTCTAGCTTTGCTTGGATTTTAATAGAGTTTGGATTATATATTGTTAATGAGAGTTTTGAGGGAGTTCCCATTTGTAGAGGATAAGGTTGGTAACTTAAGCCAGTTAAGTGAACTCTTTTTGCCGGTGTTACTGTTGTATGCTTCGTAATCGTTTTAACTAGATATGTTGGGATGGTCACCGTGGTGGTCACGATTGTTTTGTAAGTAGTTAAAGTTGTGGTGGTTGTAATAGTCTTAGTAACTGTCAAGGTCTTTGTAGAGGTAACTGTCACTGTTATAGTTACAGTCTTTGTAGTAACTTTCTCTGCTATCGCTGGGGTAACCCTACAAGATAGCAATAGTATCATTATTATTATCGTGGACAAAATTTTTAACTTCGAAAGTTCTTTAGGCATCATATGTCACCCCCTCTTAAGTCTCGTAGTTTTCAGGATCGTCATAATAGACTCTTTCTTCTCTTCAGTTATCGATACTGTTCCTGCACCTCTCCCAATTGCCTTAGCAGCCGTGTATGCCGCGGTTCCAAATTTTAGGAGGTCAATCATTTTCTCCACCTTTTGTGAATCCTATTTAGTATCGTTAGAAGACTTGCACACAAGCTAGTAATGGCTACCGACTGAGTTATCGCAGTTGTAGTCATCGTAGTATAAGTTTTTGAGGAATAGTGAGTTATCGTTGTGGTGGTCCATGACTCTATAGTTTTATAAACGGTCTTAGCGACGTACTTCGTAACAGTCGTCCAAACAGTTTCACCGCGATAAACACTTGATGTATAGGTTTCGTAAACCATAACGGTAGTAGTGCTAATTATCGTCACGGTAGTAAGTTCTTCAATAACCCTTAGATAATGATCAGAAGTTTCCAAATCTATGTAAATGCCGCTGACACCAGCTCTAACATCTTCTCCAAAGTACTTCCCGAAAACCTCTACCCTGTCTCCAACTGCATAATTATCTATTTGAGCTGGTCCATCCCTATGACTCCACACTCTCACGACATCCCCAATTCTTAATTTCCCTGTTGGATCGCTTAGAATTTCATCGACTCGAATACCTATTGAGTAAAATGAGACTATTGCTAGATCGTCAATTATTATACCCCTAAACTTGACTGATGGTCTATTAGGATTCCTCATTATGGCAAATAGTATATCACTTGACCCCGAGTAACTACTGCTTCCCGTTAGTGTAGTTATC
>CAZVPA010000183.1:2572-4023 GCA_964628995.1 uncultured Nitrososphaerota archaeon
ATCTCTCCGGCTATGTCTAAAAATTTGAAACCGCCCTCAAGCCTCTGAATATCTGGATTTTCATCCCGCAGGTTAACGGTTATATGTCTAGATAGTCCATCAAGTTCATCGACTCCCTCTACTTCAGCCCATACATCCCCTAGAAGGAAGACCAGGTTATCAATACTAACGGCATCAACAAATTCATCTAGACTCGATTTATCTTGTTCCCAGTCAGGTGTGTTTATGGCGTATCCAGCTACGAAGTTCCCATCTTCATCCATCACGATGGCGACCGCTCTTTGATGCCCAAGTGATTTGCTTTCGTATCCATAGACATAAATTGAGGTAGGATCTACTAATATTCCAGTTAGATGAAGGTCGTGCATCGTATTTAGCGTGAGCTCCGTGGCCCAGATGAAATTCCCTTCATGGCTAAGTTTTATCACTTTGTTCCCCGCTACGGCGTAGACTCCATACTCCGATACGGTTAGATCCGAAACATCTTCCCCTAAATCCTTGCTCCACAGGATCTGGCCATCATCGGTTAGTTTAACAATCTTGCTAGACTTCATCATTTCACCTCCTATCACGTATATGAACCCACCATAAGTTTCAACACTGTAACCGACACCCGCCAGAACCCAGTCAACCGTTAGGCTTCCTTCTCTTTCCGTCGCCTTAACAAGACCGCCATGATGAGTAGCGATGTATATGTCATCCCCTATTGACGCCATATCTTGAAAACCAACCTCCCAAAACTCTGGTCCTCCAGCTATCTTCTTGCTCCATATCAAATCACCGTCTTTAGTGAATTTAAGGAGGAGGTCATAACCGCTGATAAGTAGGAAACCATCCTTAGCCGCTATATGAGTTCCGCCCACTCCGTGCATCTCTTCCTCCGGCTTCCAGCCCTTAACCCATTCTACTTCGCAATCAGAACTCACCTTCATAAGAACTACTATGAAATCTTCCCCATGGCTTCTAGTTCCAGTAATATAGAAGTCGTTTCCGTCGGTAACGACGCCGCCAGACCACTCGAGATAAGCGCTCCCCCACGTTCCTATACATTTCATCGGGTTAACCTTGACTTCATAATGGCGTTCTGCGATAAGCTGAGGTTTTGCCTTCGAATATGATTCAAAATTGTTAAAAAACTGAGCGTTCTCAATGCCTTGGATAACCCCACTTACAGTATTATTATAAGAAGTGAGGCCTGTTAACGAGGTAAGGCATAAGAAGCTGATAAGGATGATGAGATATTTTTTAGGAGCCCTCATCACCCCGTGAGCACCTCAAAAAAGTTGCAAGGAGGAAGCTTATATAATTTTTACCGGTAAAAATTATATCGGTGGTAATCTCACCCCCGCATCGATCTAAACTTCTAAACTTCTTTTGGCAGAGTTCTTCCAAGTGTTTAAGGGGATTTTGCCCGACCTCCTCCCAAGAACATGTTTTTCTGTTAGATTCTG
>CAZVPA010000184.1:0-4012 GCA_964628995.1 uncultured Nitrososphaerota archaeon
TTAAGCATTAAAATCAAGGATAGAAACCCCAGTAATCAAAAAAATAGATTATTTGGAAAGTGATAAAAATGCTTTAACGAGCTCCCAATAGAATTCAATTTGTTGCATAAGAAGTTTCTTATGAACATCCGTCGCCACGCGGAATCTACCCTGATATTTCATAAATTCGTCGATTGGTTTTCGTTTTGATGGATCTAAAAGTCTATTGCTAGGCGGGTTAAGCTTAAATTTAATCTTGCCCTCCACAACCTCAGCCTCCCAGAGAGGCCAAAAGCCTGTCTCAACAGCCAACTTTCCTAAAGTTATAGTTAATGAAGCATCAAATCTCCATCCAGGTGGGTCAGGGGATAATATATGAATATATCTAAATCCCTCCCCCCTCAGTTCAGCAGCCTTTTTCACTTTGTTATAAAGATCCAATGGATACCCAACAGAAGCCGTCGCCACATATCTCGCCCCATGAGAAACAAGTATGAAAGGCATAGGTTTTTTAATCTGCGTCTTTCCAGTAGGTGTAGTAGTAGTCCAAGCTCCAGGCGGAGAAGCTCCACTTCTCTGTATTCCCGTATTCATATATGCCTCATTATCATAACATATGGCTATTATGTCCTCCCCCCTCTCGGCAGCTCCAGACATCGTAGCCATACCAATATCTACAAGCCCTCCATCTCCACCCCAAACAACAACATTAACATCCTTATGTCCCTTTTTATTGAGGGCATGTCTAATCCCAGACGCTACGGCGGCGGCACTGGCGAAGGCTACATTATAGGTCATCACTCTAAACGCTGAGTTAGGGAAAATGCCTTGGTAGACGGAACTGCAACTCGCGGGAATAACTAATATCGTATTTTTTCCTAGGGCTTTTAGTGATATTCTTAAAGCTATCGCAGATGGGCAGCCTGGACATGCACTATGTCCTTTAAATAGGAGTTCAGGTTTTTCAATAAATTCTCTTATTCCCATTATTTCATCACCTCTAAAACAGCATTCTTAATATGCTTGGGGAGAACTTCATCGCCCCCAAGCCCCATACTTTTAGTTAGGACTGGAACATCAACTTTATGCTTTTGAAGAGCCCCACGAACCTCTATACCCAAAACCCCCTCATAGCCAAGGCTCAAGTCTCTATCAATAACGACGACTGCATCCTTATCTCTTAAAATTTTTGCAATTTCCTCATCTGGGAAAGGTCTCAAAACCCTTACCTTCAACACGCCAACTTTCTTACCCTCATTTCTAAGTTCATCAGCAACAACCTCTGCAGTTTCAGCAATCGATGACATAGAAACAACAACAACATCGGCATCATCAACTCTGTACTCCTTAATCAAGTCACCGTGATTTATTCCAAATATTTCCTCGAATTCTCTTGTAGCTTTCTTTATAACACTTTTAGCATTCTGCATGGCCTTATGGATGGACCAACGCAGAGGAGATGTATCCCAAGGCCAAACAATATTTCCAAAAGTAAAAGCCTCGGAGACCTTCGGATTTATATTGTAGTGGGGCGGTTCATATGGAGGCAAATATTGATCCACCTTCTCTTGGTCATAAATTACCACAGGCGTCATCGTATGAGAAAGAACAAACCCCTCAAGAACCACCATGGCAGGCAAAATAACATTTTTATCCTCAGCAATCCTATAGGCCTGAATCATAGAATCGAAAGCTTCCTGGTTATTAGAAACCCAAATCTGAATCCATCCGAGATCCCTCGCGGCAAGCGCGTCATGCCAATCAGCCCAAATATTCCATGGAGGTCCGACAAGTCTATTAACACAAGCCATAACAACAGGTGTTCTTGCACCAGCCGCAAATGCTATCATCTCAAACATGTAGAAAAAACCATGCGACGCCGTAGCCGTAAATGCTCTTGCTCCTGCAGCAGACGCTCCAATAATTGTCGCCATGGCTGAATGCTCGCTCTCGACACGAATGTATTCTGCATCAAGTTCTCCTCTTTCTACCCATTCACTTAATTTTTCCACGATGACTGTTTGTGGTGTTATTGGATATGCCGCTATTACCTCTACTCTGCTAGTTCTAGCTCCCCATGCTATGGCTTCATCCCCAGTTAATCCAAGTACTTTTGACATGAACATCACCATGAGAATCTATATAATCTCTATTTTAACTACCTTGTATATGAATTCATATAACAATACAAGCCAGATTTGCTTTGATCTAGCTTTTAATTTCTAGTGGGTCAAGATAGGGACATAGATTATTATTACTTAATATTTTAACTCGAACAATCGCAAGTACAGAGATGTCCTTACCGATATCGTTTATTGGATCCAGATTTGGTTCAACATTTCCCGCAACAACATATATCCAACCAGTATTATCCGCTACTATCCAGTCACTCCTAGTTTTTGGTGGGGATTTATCTGGGGGCCCAGTAAGGTTAGTAGGGATCTTCCAACCATAAAACTTACCTGAGACCAATACTTTCTTTCCTTCAAATTTCTCTGGGTTTTGGAGGATATCGATAATCTTTACTCTCTCCGCCTCGGGATTTTTCATCTTGATCACCACGAATAAAAACAGAGATACTACTAAAATTATAATCAAATAGAAGGCGTAGTGAAGTAGCTTTCGTGGAAAACCATACATGTAAGTAACCCATTTTTCCTAATATTCTATGTTTTATTTGCTCTTTTTAGATGTAAGAGGGGGATTCAAATGATTGAGATAAGTTGGCTAGGCCGTGGAGGCCAAGGGGTAGTTTTTGCGTCAAGGCTCTTGGTCAATGCATTAATTCATGAGGATAAATACTGTCAATCGATAATTTTCTTCGGTGCGGAACGTAGAGGAGCTCCAGTTAGGGCATATAATCGTATTGCTGATCACCACATAAAGTATCATCACTTCGTATATAATCCGGATGTCGCTGTTGTATTTACCTCAGAGCTATTGGGCGTAGTAAAAATTATTGATGAGTTAAAAGACGGAGGGCTATTAATCGTAAATGCCCCCAACATAGATGTAATTAAGGGATATCTGCCAAAGAATAAACGCACTAGGGTTGGGGGCTGCAATGCTACACAAATAGCTTTAGATTTGGGCCTAGAGATCGCGGGACTGGTTGTCCCAAACACAGCTATGTTGGGTGCTTTCTCAAAACTTGTCGGAATGCCCTCACTTGACTCATTATTAAAGGCAATAGAAGATACTTGGAAGGGCAGGCCAAAGATCGTTGAAAAAAACACCGAGGCGGCGAGAATGGGATATGAGCAGGCGAGGATGTTTGGGGAATACTAGTGTTGTTAAATATGGTGATTTTTCTCAGAGATATGGGGGAGAGAGAATGAATTCAGGTAAGGAGTCTCGAAACCTCTTTGGGTCCAAAGAACATTTGTTTATCCCTAAGTCTACGCCAAAAATTGGTGTTGCTGGCAAGACTGGTGCATGGCGTATATTTAGACCTATCATTAATTATGATAAGTGTACGAAATGTTATCAGTGTTATATGGTTTGTCCAGATGTTGCTATAAGTGTGGAGAAGTTTAATGAGTTTCCTAAGATAGATTATGATTACTGCAAGGGGTGCGGCATCTGTGCTTCTGTATGTCCAGTGAAGGCTATACAGATGGTAAAGGAAGAATAGTTGTTTTTTATGTCTTCACCTCATAATTTACTTTTTCTTAAGAAGGCGGTTGCGAGGAGGGCTTTTGGTTTTTTAGAGGAAGATATGGTTGTAGGTATTGGTTCTGGCTCTACGGTTCGTGAGTTAATAAAAATACTGGCTGAGAATAAAGTTGGGGTGAGATGTGTACCAACATCGCTTGATACGGAGCTAATGTTGCGCAGATATAGGCTAAAGGTTGAGGATCCAAATAGTGTTGATCGTATCGACATAGCAATCGATGGGGCTGACTCAGTCCTCCCTGATAAAAAGGTTATTTTAAAGGGGGGTGGGGGGGCTCTCACAAGGGAAAAAATTGTGGACTATTATGCAGAGAGATTTGTTGTAATCGCGGACTATACAAAGGTTAATAGATTTTTT